>JAPKZC010001089.1 GCA_026394025.1 Candidatus Solibacter sp. | reverse complement strand
GGCTGGTTGTCGAACCATTCCACCGTGGCGCCGAGGTCCGAGGCTTCACGCGCCGGGTCGGAAATCGCCGATACGTAGTCGAAGTCGAAACGTTTGGCCACGGCCACCTGCGCATCGGCCAGCACGCGGTGGTCGCGCGCGTAGTCGATGTAGGGCACGCCGGCCAGGTCGGCGGCGAACATCATGGTGATCGGCATCAGCGGCAGCGAATCGGTGGGGTCGCCGCGCAGTTTTGCGAGAATTCGTTCCTTGCCCGTCATGTTTGCACCTTCACGATACTGGTGTCATAGCTGGCCGCGATGCGCTGGCCGGGCAGGGCAACGACGAACTCAGCTTCCGCCCACTCACCCGCGAGCAAGCGCCCGAGCCAGGCCAGGTTGCCCGGCAGCCGCTCGAAACTCCAGCCCTTTTCCTCGGCCTCGGCGGAGGCTTCGGCGATGAACTTCCCGTCCGCCTCCAGCCCCGTCTCGATAAACGTGAGCTTGCGGTACTGCGAACGATAGCGCGTCATCTCTTCGTAGAGGTAGCGCCCGTTATCGTCGCCGTATTTGAGGATCAGGGCTTCGAGCGACTCGTCGAACCCAATCGTGTTGTGGGTCAACTGCTGCAAGCCTTTGCCGCGCTCCAGCCAGCCGGTGGAGCGGTAGTAAGTACCGGGGTTGTCCTCGAAATACGCCTGGTAACGTGCGTGGCTGCCCATCAGCAGCGCGATGCAATCGTGAGCGCGCGGCAGCACCAGGGGTGTATGCCGCGCGATGAGCCCGTCGAGCCCGTTGCCGCAGAGTCCGTAACCGAGCAGGATCGCCTGGTACACGCCTTCCGGGGTGCGGTCCACCGCATCCTGGATCTTCGCCGCCATCGGCTTGCCGCCCAGATCGTGCAGTCCCTTGGGCAAAAACTCCACGTCCACCTGGTGGGGCGAATGGGCACAGGCAGCGCACATTTCGCGGAACAGAACTTCGCAACTGATCAGCTTGAGGCGCATCGGGCGCTCACCAGGGCGCGAATGAAGTCGGGCGTGGAACCGCAGCAGCCGCCGAGAAACGATGCGCCCGCCTCGCGCAGGGCCACGTAGTGCGAAGCGAAGAACTCCGCCGACACGTCGTACAAGATGGCGGTCCCCTCCATCTTCGGCAGACCGGCATTCGGCTTGATCCAGACTGGGAGATCGCACGCCGCGTGCAAGCGCCGGCAGATGGCGGCGGCATGCTCCACGCCAACGCCACAGTTGGCGCCGACCGCGTCAGCCCCCGCTTCCACCATGGCCGCGGCTACAGCCTCGGGCGTCGCTCCCATCATGGTGCGGTCCTTGTTCCTGCCTGAGTCGAAGGCAAAGGAGACGATTACCGGCAGGCCCGTGCTCTTGGCCGCGGCTACGGCCAGGCGCGCCTCCTCGATGTCGCTCATCGTCTCCACCAGCAAGGCGTCCGCGCCCGCCGCCGAGAGCGCCGCGGCCTGCGCCGCAAAGGCCGCACTCGCCTGCTGTTGGCTGATTTCGCCCATCATCAGCATCTTGCCCGTCGGACCGATGGAGGCGAACACCAATGCCTTCCCCATCGCCGCCCGCTTCGAGATGGCGACACCGATGCGATTGATGGCATCCAGGTCGCCCTCCATCGCGATCGCGTTGGCCCGGAAAGTGTTGGTGAGGATGACCTGGCTGCCCGCCTCCACATAGGAGCGGGCCACGGCTTCCACAAGCTCGGGATGAGTCAGGTTCCAGGTGTCCGGCGCCGCGCCGGGGTCCAGTCCGAGCGCTTGCAACTCCGTCCCCCAAGCCCCGTCGGCTATCAGCGGACCACCGGCCAGCCACTCGCGCAGGCGGCTCATGCAGGCACCTCTTCACGAATGCGGCCTCGGGGTTCGATGGGCCGCTCCCTTACGGTCGCGG
>JAPKZC010001117.1 GCA_026394025.1 Candidatus Solibacter sp. | reverse complement strand
TCTGGGTGACCCTAGCGAGGAGGACCCACCCGTTCCCATCCCGAACACGGCAGTTAAGCTCCTCAGCCCCGATGGTACTGCACGCGCAAGTGTGTGGGAGAGTAGGACGTCGCCCGGTTTACTTTAAAGGCCTTCGCGCAAAGCGAAGGCCTTTTGTTATTTCCGCCCTACATGAAGTACTGTCTCTTCCCGTAGACCAAGCTGCCGAACTCCCGCATGAACTCCATGTCTTCGTCGTTCAGCGGACCCTGCCGGATATCGGCCAGGTTCTGCTGGAATTGCTTGAGATTCCCCGGCGCCATCAGACAAACGTGCACCGCGGGGTTGGCAAGCACGAAGCGGTAGCACATGCCGGCGGTAGGGAGCCGTCCGCCCCTGGGGTATCCGCGCGGCGGGCGAAGTAACCCGGTCCACCGTGTTGCCGTGAAAGCGACCACGGCCGGGTTGGACTCCGGCAGATGCGGAAAAATCTCCGACTCCGCGCCGACATGCGCCGCATTGTAGCGGATCATCATGGCGTCCAGAACGCCTTCCCGCGCCAGTTCGACGGCGAATTTGCGGTCGTGCGTGGACATACTAACGGCGCGCACCAGTCCGCTCTCGCGCACCGCCTGCAACTCTTCCCGGACCTGCGGTGTGAAGTGCGCGCGCTTCGTGACTCCGAGAAAGTGGAAAACGTCGATGTAGTCCGTGCGCAGCTGGCGCAGGCGCCGTTCCAGGGTTTTGCGGAGATTCTGATAGCCCCAGATGTAGTTGTAGGCGCCGGTGGCCAGCACGAATTGGTCGCGGCGCGCCGGAAGGGTTTCGCGCAGCACGCTCGTCATTTGGTTGTCGAACCCGAAATACAGAAAATAATTGAGGCCCTCATCGAGCGCCTTGAAAACGGTTTGGCGCCCGGGGCGGTAGGTCGCCGAAAGACCAATCCGGCAGACAGGCGTGCCAATCTTGCCAAGCGGCACGCGCAAGAAATCGGGCATCATCTGATTCCAGTATAGTTCCAGCTACAATTGTGTTCGAACCCATGAAGACCTACACAATTGCGGTGATAGCCGGCGACGGGGTGGGCACGGAAGTCATCCCGCCCGCAAAACGCGTTCTGGAAACGATCGCCAAGAAGCACGACGTCTGTTTTTCGTTTCAGGATTTCGCCTGGGGAGCGGAGCACTTCTTCCGCTGGGGCCGCATGATGCCGGCCGGCGCCATCGATCTCCTACAGCCCTGCGATGCCATCTTGCTTGGCGCCGTGGGGCATCCGGAAATCCCGGACCACACCACCCTCAATGGACTGCTGCTGCCCATACGGCGCGCCTTCGATCAGTATGCCAACGTGCGGCCCGCCTATCTCTATCCAGGTGTGGACTCGCCGCTGGCGCGCCCCAAAGGCGGCGACATCGATTTCGTCGTGGTGCGCGAAAACACCGAGGGCGAGTACGCCCAGGTAGGCGGCTTTGTGTACCAGATGCAGCCCGAAGAGATCGCCATTCAGACCTCGGTGTTTACCCGGCGTGGCATCGACCGCATCGTGCGCTTTGCCTTCGATCTGGCGGTCAAACGCAACCAGAAGAAGCGCGTCACCTCGGTCACGAAATCCAACGCGCAGGGCTACAGCATGGTGCTGTGGGATCGCTGCTTCGAGGCAGTCGCGGCGGAGTATCCCCATGTGGAGACCGAATCGCTGCTGGTGGACGCCGCCGCCATGAACTTCATCCGCCGGCCGGAGAGCTTCGAGGTGGTGGTGGGCTCCAACCTGTTTGCCGATATCCTAAGCGACATATCGGCGATCCTCATCGGCAGCATGGGCCTCGCGGCCAGCGCCAACCTCGACCCGTTGCGGCGCTTTCCCTCCATGTTCGAACCGGTCCACGGGTCCGCGCCCGATATCGCAGGCAAGGGCGTGGTCAATCCGCTGGCCACCATCCTCAGCGCCGGCATGATGCTCGACCATCTTGGCATGGGCGACGGCGCCCGCCAGTTGGAATCCGCGGTGGCGGCGGTGCTGGCGGAGGGCAAGGTGCGCACTCCCGACATCGGCGGGCGCAGCAGCACGGAGGAAGTCACCGAAGCGGTGCTGGAGAAACTCGCCTAGTGGCCAAGGAGAGCACCGGCCATCACGCTTTCCTGGTTGCCGCGGGGATCTTGTTGAGCCGCATGATGGGCCTGGTGCGGCAGCGCGTGTTCAGCCGGTACTTTGGACTGCTCGACGAAGCGGATGCATTCTCTTCAGCGTTGCGAGTCCCCAATTTCCTGCAGAATCTGTTTGGGGAAGGGGTGCTCTCCGCTTCCTTTATTCCGGTATACGCGCGACTGCTGGCGGAAGGCGACGACGAGGAGGCGGACCGCGTCGCGGGTGCGGTGGGCGCGATTCTGGCGCTGAGTTCGACGGTAATCGTACTGCTTGGCATACTGGCGACGCCATACCTGATGTGGGCCATCGCGCCGGGGTTCGACGACGCCAAACGCGATTTGACGGTCCTGCTGGTACGGATTCTCTTTCCCGGCGCGGGAATTCTGGTCTGCTCGGCGTGGTGCCTGGGAATTCTGAACAGCCATCGCAGATTCTTTCTCTCCTACACGGCGCCGGTGGTGTGGAACCTGGCGATGATCGCGACCATGGTGGCGTTCCGCCATTCCGCGCTGCGGGATCTGGCGGTGGCGCTGGCGTGGGGCACGGGTCTGGGCTGCGTGCTGCAATTCGCGGTGCAGATCCCGCTGGTGCTGCGCCTGACGCGCAATCTGCGGCTGCGGCCGGAGATGCATTCGGCGCACGTGCGCGAAGTGCTCACGAATTTCCTGCCGGTGGCGGCGAGCCGCGGCGTGGTGCAGATCAGTGCGTACGTGGATCAGTCGCTGGCGTCGCTGGTGAGCAAGGGTGCGGTGGCGGCGATGGGCAACGCGCAATCCATCTACACGCTGCCGGTGAGCCTGTTCGGCATGGCGGTGTCGGCGGCGGAATTGCCTGCGATGTCGGGGACGCTGGGCACGGAAACCGAAATTGCCGCTCGGTTGCGCCTGCGCTTGAATTCCGGCCTGCGACAGATCGCGTTCTTCATCGTGCCCTCGGCGATGGCGTTCTTCGCGCTGGGCGACGTGGTGACGGCGGCGCTGTACGAAACCGGGAAATTCACCCACGCGAATTCGGTTTACGTCTGGGGAATCGTGGCGGGCTCGGCCGTCGGTCTTTTGGCCTCCACGCTCGGACGCCTCTACGCCTCCACCTACTATGCGCTGCGCGATACGCGGACGCCCCTACGGTACGCATCGGTGCGCGTCGCGCTTACCATCAGCTTGGGGTACTTGTGCGCCCTGCCGCTCCCGCGGTGGCTCGGCATCGATCCGCATTGGGGCGCGGCGGGGTTGACTGCGTCGGCGGGTGTGGCGGGATGGGTGGAGTTCGCCTTGCTGCGGCGCGCGCTGAACGCGCGCATCGGCGCCACCGGAGTGTCCGTGCCGCTGATCGCCAAGCTATGGGGCTCGGCGGCGGCCGGCGCCGCGGCGGCATGGGCCATCAAACTCGCCATCGCGGGCAGGGGTCCTGTCACCAGCGCGATTTTCATTTTGATACCGTACGGACTGATTTACTTCGCCGTGACGTGTCTGCTGCGGGTGGAAGAGTGCGGCGCGATGTTTGCGCGAGTGGCGCGTTTGAGGCGGTAGGTGCTCCACCTCGTGCAGCGGCGCTTGCGAGAGGCACGACAGACCACCAGAAGCGATGGTCTGTCCCACCCTTGCCTGGCGGTTCTATTCGCCGCCGCCGCCTCGCGCGTGCGCCGGTCCGCGGAAGATGGCGTTCAAGAACAGAATGTTCAGGCCATCGCCGATCGCCCGGAAGTTGGGGTCTTGGGTGAACCCCACCACTACGCCGCGACCCGATGTCCCAGAGACCACCAGCGGCTTGAACGCCATCTGCTTCTTGTTCTCCGCCCAGAGATGGCCGCTCACGACCAGTTTATCGGCGGCATCGTAGTAGGCGGCGTTGATGCCCTTGTCGGCCTTCACGGGCGCGTAAATGGCGCGACCTTCCACCATGGTGTAGACGGTATCACCCATGCCTGCGGTCAGCCAGTAGTCCGGGCGTATACGCACGCGCGCGATCGCGCCAGGAGCACTGTCGGGCAGTTCGCTGGCGGCGCGCGTGATCTTGTCGAAATCGGTCTCGCTCGCGATGGCGGTGCCGGGGACTCGCCCGGCCGTCTTCTCCGTCTTCTCGGCCGGTTTCTTCTCCTCGCCCTCGCGCAGCGCGTTCTCCTGCACGAGTTCGAGTAGATCCACCTTGCTGTTGCCCAGGAAATTCACCGCGTCGCCCACGGCCACAATCGTGCCGCCGGCCGCTACCCAGTTCTTTATGCGCTCCACCCCGCCATCGCCCAAGATGCCGGCGTAGTTGCCGCCCGAGGGCAGAATCAGCACCTGGAACTTGGAGAGATCCGTCGCGGCAAGTTGCGCCGTGCGGATCGGCGTCACCGGGTAGCCGTACTGTCGCTCCAGCACGAAGCGGGTGGCGCCCGCCGAACCGGATTGCGCCGGAGTATCCCAGGCGATGGCGATGGCCGGCTTCTTGATGGGGACCACCCACCGGCTGCCGAAGTTGACTCCGTCCTCCACCCAGCCGGAGTTGGTGCCGTAGACCTCGGCGCCGGTCTCGCGCGCCAGGCGCGCCAAACGGTCGCCGAGATCCGCCGGGTTGGCGGCCACCTTGATAATCAGGCTGCCGGCGGGGAATTTGACGTTGTCCTGGGTGAACGGTTTGTCGCTGGAATGGATCTTCAGATCCTGCCGCAACGCGGCGGTCAGCAGGCGTCCAGCCGCCTGATTGCCCCATGGCACCAGGTAAGCCACGCTTGCCGACGCGCCGTGCATCTGGCCCGGCACAATTCGCGAAGCCGTGGCGGGCTCGAAGCTGCCCGGCGAAACCGCGTTGTTGGCGACAGCCTCCACGTTGAAGAGCAGAGGCAGCGACCACGCCGTCACGTCGTAGATTTCGC
>JAPKZC010000695.1 GCA_026394025.1 Candidatus Solibacter sp. | reverse complement strand
TGAGGCCCGCCTCCACCGTATGTATCAGCGCGCCATGAACACCTTCCTTTTGCTCCACAAAACAAAATTACCGAACGAACCTAGTGTCCTGTCCGTCGTAACTATTGACAATTGAGTGCGTCTGCGATCTAATGGGATATGTTCACCCCGGCGGCCGCTGTTACCCTCAATCCACCTCAGCAGCAAGTGCTGGAATCGCTCGCTCGGGCCGGAACCACGCCCCAATTGTTGGCACGGAAGTGTAGGGTGATCCTGTTGGCTTCCGCGGGGGTGCCCAATAACGCGATTGCGCAGCAGACCGGACTCTCTCGTCCGACCGTGATCGCGACTCGGGCCTGCTTTGGCCGCGGCGGCGTGGACGCGATCCGGCAGCGACAGAAGCGCAAGCGCTCGCGGCGGGTGCTCACACCCGAGTTGGAACAGCGCATTCTGGATACGACTTTGAAGACCAGACCTCCCGATGCGACCCATTGGAGCGTACGCACCCTGGCCCGGCATCTTGGGGTGACGCGCACGCTGGTCCATGGAGTTTGGCAACGATATGATGTCCAACCCCATCGAGTAGAGAGATTCAAACTCTCCAATGACCCGAGGTTCGAAGAGAAGGTGCGGGATGTGGTGGGCCTCTATGTCGACCCGCCTGATCGGGCCTTGGTGCTATGCGTCGATGAAAAGAGCCAAATTCAGGCGTTGGACCGAACTGCTCCCATTCTGCCGCTGCGGCCAGGCTTACCGGAACGGCAGACGCATGACTACAAGCGGCACGGAACCACGACGCTGTTCGCCGCCTTCAATATTCTCAACGGCAAGGTCATCGGCAGTTGCTTGCCGCGCCATCGCGGCAAGGAGTTCATCCGGTTTCTCAATCAACTGGAGAAGGAGGTGCCCGCGGATCTCGACATCCATCTCATTCTGGACAACTACAGTACACACAAGAGCGCTGAGGTCCAGCGTTGGCTCAAGCCCCAAAAGCGCCGGCGTTTCCACTTCCACTTCACGCCGACCAGTGGTTCCTGGCTCAATCAGGTCGAACGTTGGTTTGGGCTAATCACCGACAAAATGATTCGCCGCGGCACCTTTCACTCAGTCGACGAACTGGAGCGCGCCATATACGCGTGGCTCGCGACCTGGAACGAAAAGCCCAAGGCGTTCGTCTGGAAGGCCACCGCCGATGTCATTCTGGATAAGGTGCGCCGCTGCAAGGAAGCCATTGTAAAGAATTAGCCAGGACAGGAGACTAGACAACGGGCTTCAACTGTGCCAGTCAAATGTCCGGCCCCTACTTGCCGACGGCCCAGTTTCACCCATCGTATCGAACGGCCCAGGAGGAGCCCGGTGCCTTGCCCGTTGTGACGTTGCGTCCGGAACGTCGCCGGCTGACCCGACGACGAGGTGGAGTTGATCTTTTCACTGAAATAGCATTTAATATAAGAAGAGGAGCACTCCCGTGAACGCAAAAACCACACGCCGCGCATTCCTGGCGCAGACCGCTGCCGCAACCGCGACCCTTGGCGCACCAGTGCGGACCGCGAAGATCCTGAACTACAACCCCAATATGGAGTACCGGCGGCTTGGTAAGACCGGCCTTATGGTCTCGGCGGTCTGCCTGGGCGGC
>JAPKZC010000473.1 GCA_026394025.1 Candidatus Solibacter sp. | reverse complement strand
TCCGCCTGGACGCTGTAGGCGCCGCCACCTGTACGCGATCGCAGCACGTACGGCAACTGATCGAGAAGGTGCTGTTCACCATTCCGCCAGAGCGCGTGTTCCGTCCGGATTTCGGCGCGGGCGTGCTGGCGCTGGTGTTTGAACCCAATGCCTCGCTGCTCTCGGAAATCGTGTGTAAGCGTCTCACCTCCAGCCTGGCCGAAGCCTTGCGCGGCGAGGTGGACCCCAAGACATTGCGCGTGAGCGTGGCCCCGGACCCGGATCAGCAGGAGCGCCTGGTGGTGACCATCGAGTACCAGCTTGCCGCCCTCGGCAAGGCGGAGCGCCTGACCTTTCCGTTGCAAGGAGGCGCGAGTGGCTGAAGCGCCGGGATCCGATCTGACCTACGAGGGCGGGTGCCCGGATTGTGGCAACCGCGTGACCACCCTGCCGACGGTTTTGCCCGACGTGGGCGACGATTTTGACTGGCTGGTTCGCGATTACGATGGCTTCCGGCGCTTCATGCTGGAGGAACTGGCGGCGCGTTTCCCGCGCCGCACGGCCTGGACCGCGGCGGACCTGGAAGTGATGCTGGTGGAGGCCCTGGCCGCACGGCTGGACCAGCTCTCGGACCTGCTGGACCGGGTGACCGCCGAGAGCTGGCTGGAAACGGCGCGCCAACCGCGCTCCGTGCGGCGGCTGCTGGCGTTCATCGGTTTCGACGCGGTGACCGATGCGCTGGCGCGGGGGCTGATGGAACCCGGTCCAGGGCTTTCGACCAAGGATATCCGGGACCTGGCGGCATTCTCCGCCACGCTCCAGCAGCACACCGACGCGGTCTCGGCGTGGCTTTATGAGAAACTGTCGGCGCCCACCCGTACGGCATTGGCGCAATCCGGCGGCAGCGATGCGGATTCACGGGCCTTGTGCACTTTGCTGGTGCACGACCTGAACTATGTCATCGCGGGCGAAGGGATCTTCGACACCACGCTCTTTGCCGGCGTTCGCCTGCGAGCGGAGACGCAGGAACTCCTCAAGCGGCATCCGGCAGGCCGGCAGCTGGCGGAGCTCAACGTGACGCTGCTCGAAGACGCGTACGCTGACGTGATTGTGAGCGACCGCGCCGCCAGGAGCGAGGCGCAACTCGAAGCGTTGTGGGCGACTCAGCCGGAGTTGATGGAAGCAGCCCGCCGAAACGGTCCGTCCAGCATCCGGCGGCAGAAGCGGATGGTCACGCTGGCGGACTACGCGGCGCGGCTGCAGGAGCACCCGCTGGTATTGCGCGCGCAGGCGTGGTCGAGTTGGAGCGGGTCCTGGTACACCATCCGGGCGGCGGTGATCGCGCCCGATCACCAGCGCATCGATACGCCGGCCGCCTGCGGGGTAGGCGGTCTGTCCGACCCCAAGGCGAAAGCCAAGGCTATGGCCGCGGACGCCGCCCTGTGGGCGGCCGTGGAGGCGTTCCATCATAGCCGCGGGCTTCCCGTGCCGAGTGCCGGTGGCGGCAAGCCCATCATCCGGCAGATCCTGCAAACCTATCTCGATGGCTACCGCATGGCTGGGCAGGAGGTGGTGTTGCAGGATGCCGAGCCGGTGGGCATCAGCATCGCGCTCTCGGTGCGGGTGGCTGATCACTACTTCCGCTCGGAGGTGCGTAGCGCGGTCGAGGCGGCGCTGCGTGGTATGTTTGCGGCCAGCAGGCTGACCTTCGGACAGGACGTGGTTTCGAGCGACTTGTTTCAAACCGTGATGGCGCTGCCGGGTGTCGCTGACGTGTGCCTCAACCGCTTCAAGCGGGTTGGCTCGGCGTATCCGAACCAGACCGCGACCGGCCGCATCCCTGTCGGCGAGCTGGAAATGGCGGTTTGCGAAAACAGACAGGGCAAGCCGGAATACGGATATTTCCACATCGCACTGCATGGAGGGCTGGCCGGATGAGCGAACCTGTTGCCGATCTCACCCGCTGGAACCGTGCCGGGCTGCCTCATTTCCGCTACGTGGGTGGCAACGCCGCCACGTTCCTCGAAATCCTCCATACGCGCCTGAGTCGCAACTTTCCGGGGTACCGGGACGTGCAAATCCCGCCCCGTGAGACGGTGGAAGAACGAAACTGCCGGCTGCTGAAAGCCTACCGTGAGGACTCGAGCGAGTGGGGCTGGCTGCTGGCGCGGGAACTGGCGCGCTCGGCGCACATCCTCGCCGAGTATCTGGACGCTTACGCCAACGAAGGCTACCTGCCGACGGCGACGCAATGGGACCACCTGCGGCGCCTGGTGGAACTGATTGACTACCACCCGGCGCCCCCGGCTTCGGCTGTCACTTATGTGGCGCTTACGCTTAAGGAAGCAGCGCAGGGCCAGGTGAAGAAGGGGTTGGCGATGAACTACACGCCGGCCGATGGCGGGCCTCCGCTGACCTTCGAAACGCTGGCGGATGTGGACGCAGATGCCGCCCTGAACCTGCTGCGCCCCGCTGCGTGGAACCGGAATCCGGAGCGGCTGCGGGGGCACGAGCTGGAACTGGATGGCGCCATTGCCGGTGTGAAGACGGGCCAGCCGCTGGTGCTGGAAGACGAATGGAACGGTGGGCTGGAGGCCTACACCGTACAGGGAGTGCGCGAACTGGCCGACCGCACGGTAATCACGGTGTACCCGCGGTTGCCCAACCGTTTCCGGAAGGGATGCACCAAAGTCCATCTGGTGGCCAGCGACAAACTGGCGGTCGAGGGGCCGCTCTCGACGCAATTGCCGGCCGGCGTGATCCACCTCACGGAGACTCCCGCCGGGTTGATGGCGAAGCAGGTGGTGTGGATCGCCAATGACGCAGGGGGCTGCTTCGCCATGGTGAAGTCGGTCTCCGATGCGCGGGTGCTGGTTGATACGGATCACGCCACAAGTCGCGTTCCCAGTCTCCCGGCCGGCATGGGAAAGCCGGTGGCGGTGGCGATCACCGGGAGGGCGAGCCGGCCCACCGGCACGCCGTCGGGGTCGTTCTATTTCTGCCGGACGCCGGGCGACTGGTCGCGCACGCAAGGCACGCCCGGCGCCGCGCACGTAACCACCAAAGGCCAACTGCGCGCGATCGCTGTGGTGGCGGCAAAATACCATCCGGTGACGGATGGCAAGGCTACCGATCCGTTTGAAGGCTACACGGTGCTGACCCTGCACGGCGGAGCGGCCGATTCGTGGCTCGACAATCCGCAGAGCATTCTGGTGCGGCCGGACGGGACGCTGCCGTGGACCATCGACCAGTGTCTGGGGCTGCGCGAACCGGTGGCGGGCGCGAAACCGGACAAGAAGTGCACACCCGATGTCACGCTGGACACCGCGGCACCCAAGAAGGCCGCCGCGGGCGATCTGGCGGTGCTGGTGAGCGGCCGGCAGTTGGCCTGGGGGCGGCTGACGAACGTGGCCGTCGATGCCGACGCCAACACCGGCAGCCTCACGGTGGACCGGTGGCGGACCCGCGGCGGCGGGCCCTTCTTCCGCGGCGAGACGCGGCTGCATGCGAAGTTCAGCAAGGTGGCGCAGGTGTTTGGCCGGAAGTTGAACCCGACGCCGCTGACCGGCCCGCGCGTCCCGCTTTCCAGCGTTCCCGAGGCGCTGGGGCCGGGCCGCGCCCTGCTGGTGGAGATCGAGGACGGAGAGAGCCTGTTGACCTCCAGCGCAGCCATTGAAGGCACCACGCTGCTGCTGGCCGACGCTCTTCCCAGTGGTGCCACCTGCCACAACACGACGATCCGGGGTAATGTGGCGCCGGCCAGTCACGGCCAGACGCGAGACGTGAAGACCCTGGGCAGCGGCGATGCCACGCGGTCTTTCCAGGAGTTCGTGGTTCCGGACAGCCCGGTGACGTTTCTTCCGGATCCGGCCCTGCCTTCGGGAGTGCGTGCCGATATCCAAGTGCAGGTGGATGGCCGAACGTGGCAGGAGGTCGCGTCTCTTTCGGACGCCAGCCCCGCGGACACGGTATACCTCACGCGCGTCACCGAAGAAGGCGAGGTGCGCGTGATATTCGGCGATGGCTCCGGCGGCCGCCGCCTGCCCACCGGGCAGAACAACATCCGGGTGCACTGCCGCGTCGGCAACGGCGCCGATGGGAACCTGCCGGCCGGCAGCCTGAAGCTCACCAAGCCGCACCAACTGGTGGCTTCGATCAAGCAGTTGCTGCCCTCTGAGGGCGGCGCGGAGCAGGAAAGCCCGGCATCGCTTCGCGACAACGCGCCGCAGACCATGCTGGCACTGGGTCGCGCGGTGTCGGTGGAAGATTTCGCGGCCCTAGCTGCGAGCCGCACGTCCATCGCCCAGGCCGCTGCGTTCCCTGGTTCCACGGGTTTGTGGCGCGATCAGGCGGTGGAAGTGGTGGTGGTGCCAGCCAACACGGCAATTCCGCGCGGCAAGGCGGTGACGCTCGGCACCCTGGGCGAAAACCTGCGGCAGTTCCTGGTGGCGCGCGCGGCACCGGGCGTGCAGGTCACGGTATTACCGTTCTCTCCCGTCCGCCTGGCCCTGGTGGTGATTGTGCGGGTCGATATCAGCGCCTTCGACCCCGGCGCGGTGGCGGTGAGCGCCCGCACCGCCTTGGCCGCGTGCTTCGGCCTGGATCGGCGCAAGCTGGCACAGCCGTTGTCTTTGAGCGAGGTGTATGCGGTTGTGGAGAACGTGGCCGGGGTGGAGAATTCGCTGTGCAGGATCGTGCAGGATTCCGAAATCCTGGCGGCAAAGGGAGCCGGCGCACAGGTGCAAATGGGGTCCGACGGGTTCATCGCGGGCATCGTCCCCAGCGGGCGGCAGACCGTCTACCTGGCTTCCTTACAGGACCTTGTACTGACCAGTGAGGTGCTGACGCGATGATGGAATCGCCTCTCGGGAAAGAGCTTTACGAAAGCCTGCCGGGGGTAATTCGCGCGCGCGATAACCCGCTACGCGTGGCGGACGCGGTGGTTCAGGAAGGCGACCTGGCACGGTATCTGGATGCATGCGGTCACTTGCTGGACCGTATCGCCGCCACCTTGCAACAACGCCTCAAAGACACCACACCCGACGAATGCCAATCCTGGCTGCTCCCGTATTTTGCGGCTCTGGTGGGCGGGCGGCTGCGTGCG
>JAPKZC010000420.1 GCA_026394025.1 Candidatus Solibacter sp. | reverse complement strand
TCCTCACCGAATACGGACGCGTCGCAATTGCGGCCATATCCGCTGCGCAGCACGCCACCGTAGCGCAGCTGTCCAAGGCGGCATAAAACTTGTGAAAAATAACAAAGGATTTGGGGATAGCAATGCAGAGAGCGCAGAGACAAGCACAGAGAAAACCGAAAATAAGCCGCTCGGAGGAGCGGGATTCACGGGTTGGCCGGGTAGTGCGGAGGCAGAGGAGAACGCAGAGGTAAGATTCCGCCGATTCCGGCCAGGATTCGACTCGGCAGGTACTGAGGGTTGTGGCTCGGAAGGCTTCGTTCTCGAAACCAAGATTCGGATCCGAGCCGCGCACGTCAGGGAGTGGACTCAAGAGGCGCATCAGTCGGCCCCTTTGCGTTTACGCAGACGCTCGAGCAGCAGGGCACGCTTCTCGGGCGAGAGCGATTCGATGGTGGCGTGCTCGGGGCGCCCGTCGGGCCGCGCCTGGAGGGAATTCAGATAGCGCTCCATGTCCGCCGCGTCCAGCGTGCCGACAAAGCACCGCGCCGCCGCCCGCGAGGCATCCGATTCGCGTTGGTATGCCGTGCGATCCGTGAGCAGTTCGCGCAGGGCCGCCACCCACGGCGCAGGGTCATTCTCACGCACCACGGGACGGGGCATGGCATGCTCATCGAATACCGGCTCGTAGCGCTCGATGGTGTTCACGGGGATGACGTACCCTGTGCCGTGTTTGGCCTCCACGAGGCCGCCGGAATCGCTGGCCACCACGGGGATGCGGCGCAGCATGCTTTCCATGACGATCAGCCCGAAGCCCTCGTACCATAGCGACGGCATGAGCAGCACGCGGGTGCGCCCGAGCACCTCATCGATATTGCGCGCGTTGGGGAGGAAGCGCACATTCGGCAGGCGCTCCAGAGCGCGGCGATCGTCGCTGGTGGTGCCCCAACCCGGCACGACACCGAATTCGATGCCGGGGAGACGCGCGGCAGTTTCAAGGAAGATGGGCAGTCCCTTGACGGTGCACGGATTGATCATGGTGACGAGCCCGCCAGAGAAGTTGCCAAAATCGGCGAACCGGCCGGCGCCGTAGATGGGCGGATGAATCACGGTCGCCTGGCGGTTCAGCGTGCGTGCGATGTAGTCCGCCATATGATGCCCGATGGCCACCACTCCGGCGGCCTCGGCGACCAGCAGTGCGCCTTCGCGATCGGGATTCCAGCTGGCCGGTCCGAAGGGAAAGAACTGCGGCGTGTGGGCCAGGTACACAACACGCCCGTGCGCCGAATGCCGGGCCTCGCGCAAGAGTCCGTGTCCCAGGTCTTCGCTCGATACCAGCACCCAATCGGGCTGGAACTCGCGAATCTGCTGGCGCAACACCTGTATGCGGCGTGAGGGATCTTCCACGGCGAACACCGCAATGGAAGCGTGAAAGCGCAACTCGGCGCCTACGCCGCTCGCCCCGCAGACGATGCGGCAGGCGTGCCCGGCGCCGGCCATCTGGTCCATCCAGATGAGGTTGCTGCGCGTGGCGCCGCCTCGCGGCGGCACATAGCTGGCATTGGCGGTTAACAGGATCCGCATGCGTTACGTGGCATCCTGCTCTTCGGCCAGCAGGGCGCGAACCTCGGCGTCGGTCAGACCGTCGAGTTCCTGGATCAACTCGCGATAATCCCCGCCGGCCTGTTCAATTTCCTTGAGTTCGATCGCCTTGGCCAGTTCCGCCACCATGAACTCACCAGAGTAGACTACCTCCAGCGAGAGATCCACAGCGTAAATCTGGCGCACCCGCGACAGCAGTTGCACGGCGAGCAGCGAGTGCCCGCCGAGTTCGAAGAAGTTCTCGTGGATGCCGACGGCTTCCAGGTTGAGCAATTCGGCCCACAGGGCCACCAGGTCGCGCTCCAGCGCCGTGCGCGGGACATCGATATCGCCCTGCGTGGCGCGGCGGCGGGAAGTAGCGCGCAGCGCAGCGAAGATTTGTTCCGGCGTGCGCAGGTCGCGAGCGATACGCGCGTAGTCGGCCCTGGGGGGCGGGGGCGCCACCTGGGCCGGCTCGGGAGAGGGCAGGGCGGGGGACTGTCCCGCGGAGGGGCGGTACCGCGCGTCCGCGGCGTCCGCGGCAGCCAGGCGGAAAACGCCATCGGCGAGTGTGGCGCCGAGCGATTCCAGGAAGAGCAGCGCGGGG
>JAPKZC010000334.1 GCA_026394025.1 Candidatus Solibacter sp. | reverse complement strand
GCCGTTCTGCGCGCTGGGCTTGACCATCGGCAACCTGGCGGGGCCCAACTCGGCGCCCGCCACCGTCAACATGATCTACCTTCCGATGGCCTTCTGCGGCGGACTGTGGATGCCCTACGACTTTCTGCCCAAGGCGATCCAACAGGTCGCGCCGCTATTGCCCAGCTACCATCTGGCGCAGATCGCGCTAGCGATTCAGCACGCGCCGGTGAGGGGCTCCATCCTTGGGCACATCGAAGCGCTGGCGGCCCTGGGCCTGATCTTCCTGGGAACCGCGTGGGTGGCGTTCTCCCGCGGACGCGAGAAGATGTATGGTTAGAAAGCGCGTATGAGACTGCTGCCCAAGAACGAGGACTGGACCGCCTACGCCTGGCTGACTTACCTGCTGTTCTTTCTGCTGGCGGGGCGGCCGACCGAACTGCCCGCCACAGCGGCGGCGGGCGCGGTGGCGCTGGTGATCTACTTCTGGTCCTACTGGGTTCGCGGCGCGCGAGTGCTGTGGTTCGCGGGGGCGTGGTTTGTACTGGGGGCGATGTTCCTGCGGATCAATCCCGGGGCCACGGTTTTCTTCGTCTACGCGGCCTGCCTGTATGGCAAGATCTGGGAACCGCCGGTGGCATTTCGCTATCTGGCCGGGCATCTGGCGCTGGTGTGCCTGGTGTGTTGGGCGATGGGCAGCAACCGCTACGTCTGGATCTCGGCGGTGGTTTTCAGCGCGCTGGTGGGGTCGGTGGTGGTGCAGTACGCGCAGCGCAAGCGGCTGAGCGATCGCCTGCTGGCGGCGCAGGCGCAAGCGGAGCACCTGGCCAAGGTGGCCGAGCGCGAGCGGATTGCCAGGGACCTGCACGATCTGCTGGGGCACACGCTTTCGGTGATCGTGTTGAAGAGCGAGTTGGCGTCGCGTCTTTCCGCCACCCAACCGGAGCGCGCGGCGGAAGAGATCGGCGACGTGGAACGGATCGCGCGCGAGGCGCTGGCGCAGGTGCGTGCGGCGGTACGCGGCTATCGTTCGGCGGGCTTCGAAAGCGAACTCCGCCAGGCGCGCGACGCTCTCGAGACGGCTGGGATCGCGGTGCAAGCGCAGGTGGAACGGCCGCAGCTCTCCGCCATGCAGGAAAGCGTTTTGGCGATGGCGCTGCGCGAAGCGGTGACCAATATCGTGCGCCACGCGCACGCCACCATCTGCCGCCTTTCGCTGCGTCAGAACGGACGGTACTGCGAGTTGGAGATTGCCGACAACGGGCAGGGCGGAGTGCTGGAAGAAGGCAGCGGACTGAGCGGAATGCGGGAGAGGGTGGAGGCCCTGGGCGGCATTCTGGAGCGCGATGGCTCTAACGGCACCCTGTTGCGAATTCGGGTGCCGGTATGAGCATACGGGTGGTGATTGCGGAAGACCAGGCGATGGTGCGCGGGGCGCTGGCGGCGCTGCTGGCCATCGAGGGAGACATCGAAATCGCCGGTGAGGCGCAGAACGGCCGCGAGGCGCTGGATCTGGTGGCCAGACTGAGGCCGGACGTCGTGCTGACGGATATCGAAATGCCCGAAATGACGGGGTTGGAACTGGCGGCCGAATTGAAGCGGCAGCATGTGCCGGTGCGCGTAGTGATCCTCACCACATTTGCGCGTGCCGGATACCTGCGGCGCGCGCTCGATGCCGGGGTTTCCGGCTACCTGCTGAAGGATGCGCCGGCGGCCACGCTGGCCAACGCCATCCGGCGGATTCGCGCGGGAGCGCGCGTAATCGACCCCGAACTGGCCGCCGAGGCCTGGACCGAGGCCGACCCGCTGACGGACCGCGAGCGTCAGGTTCTGCGTCACGCCGGCGAGGGCGATAGCAGCGCGGAGATCGCCGGGCGGCTAGGCCTTTCGGAGGGAACGGTGCGCAATTATCTGTCCGAAGCGATCAGCAAACTGGGCGCGTCCAACCGCATCGAGGCGGCGCGTATCGCGCATCAAAAGGGCTGGCTCTAGTACTCTGACCGCGAAGTGTCTTTCTCTTGACGGAAACCAATCCCTTACGGTCGCGGCTCCGATCCGAGCCGCGACCGTGGGAGCGGTTCTCCGACGAAAAGTGCTTCCGCGAAATAGTGCGCCCGCGGGCGGGCGCTGGCAGGCCGACGCCTGCCCCACCATCGAACCTTCAGAAGGTGAACCGCAGAGACCCCTGCATCACGCGGGGCGTGCGGGTGGAGGTCACGGTGCCGAAGAGGGTGTTGGTCTGGTTGCCGGCCGGGTCAAAGCGCGCGGTGGCGTTGAGGCCGGAATACTGGGTGTGGTTGAAAGCGTTGTAGGCTTCCCAGCGGAACTGGAAGTAGCGCTTTTCGCCCTTCACGTTGAACCTCTTGGAAAGCGCCATGTCCCAGTTGGCTACACCGGGATTGCGGACGTTATATCTTCCGGCGTTGCCTGGGTCGTACATGCCGGGGCGGGCGAATGCCGCCGTGTTGAACCATCGATAGAAGGTGTGCCCGCCGGACATGGCATCGCCGATCACGTTGATGCGCTGGCCGTCTCCGCCCCCGGTCATGTCGGTACCGTCCGTGGTCGAGAACCCCACCGACACGGGCGTGCCGGAGACGAACTGGGCGATGCCGGATAAACTCCAGTTATCCAGGACGAAACGGGTAACCGGGCTCGGCAGAACCGCGCTCCCTTTGGGCAAGTCGTAAGTGAAGTTGAAGGACATATTGTGCGTTTGGTCGGAGCCATTGACGCCATACACCCAGGTACGCAGCGGCCGGTAAATCGGGGGAGTGCCAAAGTCCATAAACTTTGCGTAGGTGTAAGACAGACCCCCCTGGAAGCCCTTGGCAAAGCGCCGGTTGAGCGAAACCAGAAGCCCGTGGTAGTTGGAGGACATGAAGTCGTCATACATCGTGATGTTGCCGTACCCGGGATAGGGCCGCAGGAAGTTGTCCGATAGCGCCTTGCCGGGGCTGGTGGGATCCTGATTCTGCGGCAGGAAGCGCGCGCCGTACGGGATGGTATTGAGGTTGGGCGTGGCTTGGAGGTGGCGCCCCAACACGCCAAGATAGGAAACATTCAGCAAGAGGGAATGACCGAGATCCTGCTCCACACCGGCGGTGAGGTTGTAAGTGCCCGGCGTCTTGTTGTCGACGTTGTAAGCATTAGTATTGCTGGGGCCCAACGTGCCGGCGCTTTGGAGGAACGTGGCGATGGTCCCGTAGTAGGTGATTGGCGTCAGGACCGCCGGCGGATTATTGGTGGTCGGGCTCCACTTGCTAAGGCGGTAGTTGTAGAGCATTCCGACGCCAGCGCGGAAAGCCGTCTTGCCGTTGCCGAATACGTCATAGGCAAAGCCCAAACGGGGCCCATATAGAACGGGCTGCTGGTTGACAAAGCCCCTGGGGTAGGTGCTGTCCCCGGACAGAACTCCGCCATTCGCCGGACTCCCTGTCCCCGGAACGAAGAGTCCGATGTAGGAGGCAGGCAGGAACTGCCCGGTCAGTGGATTCAGCGCTGAGCGCACGTTGCCGGGAGCCATCGCCGGCTGATAGAGCGTTGGAATCTGGCTGCGGCTGTACCGGCCCAAGGCCAGCACGGCCTGCTGTCCGGGATTGTTGGGGTACATCTGGTTGTACCAGGTGAAGCGCATGCCATAATCGAGCGTCAGCCGCCTGGTGACTTTCCAGGTGTCCTGGATGTACCATTCCACCACGCTTTCGCGCTCGTTGGCGCCATAGCGCGAGTTGGATTCCTGGTAGGTGCTGAAGACGCCAAGTGCCGCGTTGGCGAAAGACCAATTGGAATCCAGCGGATTGGTGGTATCTTTCGAGAAATTGAAGAGACCGCTGAAAACGCTGCGCTCTCCCTCGTATTCCCTCAGGCGGTCGGCCGCGACGCCGAACTTGAGCGTGTGACCGCCGCGCGTGATGGTCATGTTGTCGTTAAAAGTGAAAACAAAATCGGTGCCGTTTTTCAGAAAACGGTCGTCGAACCCCACGTTGGGCGAATTGGGCACGTTATAGGTGGCGCGCGGGACGATGCCGTCGGGATTGGCGTTTGGGTACCACTGCCCGGCGTTGAAGCCAACCGCCGAACGCAGCACGGTGGACATGGGGTTTCCCGGCGTCGGAACCAGTTGAACGGGCGTCAGGGTATCGTTGAACGGGTTCCAACCCTCGTGATTTCGACGCAGGCCGGTGGTCACTTCCATCACCAGGCTGGATGAGAAGATGTGGGTCCAGCCAACCCCGATGCCCGACTCGGAGAAGCAATAACACTGGGCGAAGAACCCGATCGGAGTGGCGCCGGAAGCCACCGCATAGCCCTGCTGCATGGAGAGCCAGGTCTTGCCGCGAACGTAGAACCGGTCTTTGTCCGAGGGCACCCAATCGATCTTGAACAGTTGGCTGCGCTTGGGCCAGTCCTGGATTTCCTGGATCTGATAGTTGTAGTTATACCCGGTGACGGCCGGATTGACGAAGTTGGGCAGCGGCAGCATCTTTAGGAGCGCCAGACCGTTGGAGTCGAGGCGGTTGGCGGGGACGATGTTCCCTGGGAACGGCGCCTTATTGGTGGTATCGGTAATGGGAATTACTTTGCCGCTGGTATCGAACGTCTGGGAGAAGTTTCCCTGCCGTTCAAGCGCGCTGGGCATGGTGTAGTAGGTGAGCGCCGCGCTATTGGGGACACGCTGCCAGAAGTTCTCCAGATTATAGAAACCGAACAGCTTGTTCTTACTGGTGTTGAACAGCTTAGGGATGTATATGGGCCCGCCCAGCGAGAAGCCGCCGGTATTGTAGCGGTATTCGGGCCGCTTGACGCCGTTGCGATTGTTGAAGAAATCGTTGGCGTTGAGCTTTTCATTCCGCAAGTACCAATAACCGCCACCGTGATAATCGTTGCCGCCGGATTTGGTGATCACTTCCATCACGGGGCCGCCGTTTCCGGCGTATTCGGCCTGGTAGCCGTTCATAATGACTTTGATCTCACCAACCGCATCCATGG
>JAPKZC010000219.1:1083-5858 GCA_026394025.1 Candidatus Solibacter sp. | reverse complement strand
ATGCCGCGGGGGAGAGCTGGATCAATGGGCGATAACCCGGGTCGTCATCACAGATTCTGAAAGTGAAATCAGTTCTGCCGTCCGGACTCCGAGGACGGTTCCCCGGGCGGCGCGCTGGCTCCACGTCAATCTGGCGCCGGTGTACAACGGCGACGTCAGAGACATCTTCCGCCGGCAGTATCTGTCCCCGCGGCCGGCGACCGTTTCGGTCCGGTTGGGCATCGACGGTTACTCACCGTGGACCTTCGCGCCCTGGAAACTCGACCCACCCGCAATTGACCTGTCAAATCTGCCGCGCCTCAAGGATTCCAGCGGGCTCATTTCCACACCGCAGGGGGCGAAGTTCGCCGGACTCGGGGGCGAGCGCAATATCGCCTTCACGTCGCTGTGGGATAACTGGCCCTCACAGGTTGTGGTTCCAGCACGCCGGTCCGCGGAAGCCGCATGGCTGCTGATCGCCGGGTCCACGAACCCGATGCAAACACGCATCGCCAACGCCGTCCTCAAGTTCCGATACAGCGACGGCGTCGTCGAGAATCTGGACCTGGTCCCGCCCCTGAACTTCTGGTCCCTGTGCCCCCTCGGCGGGCGCGACTACCTCTACGAGCGCGACGGGTTTTGCCTGCCGAGGCACCCTCCGCCGGCCGTCCAACTCGGGAACAACTGTCGCGCGATGGTGATCTCCTGGAAATTGCGGCCCCGCGTGCCGTTGGAGTCGATCACCCTGGAGACCCTCTCACAAGAAGTCGTAATCGGAGTCATGGGCGTGAGTCTGATGAACCCGGTGGACGGGCCGCCGGAATGAGCCTTCGCACCCTTGCGGTGTTCGCTGTGTTGTCAGCGGGTTCTGCGCTCGCGCTTGACCCGAGCCTGCGGGTCTCGCAGTATCACAAGCAGTACTGGCAGGTGGAGCAGGGGCTGCCGCATAGTTACGTGACGGCAATCGCGCAAAACGCAGATGGCTATCTGCTGGTGGGTACCGATGAAGGCTTGGCGCGTTTCGATGGCCTCAATTTTCGGCCGCTCCCGTCGGACCCCTCGTTGCGCCTGTCGAAGCGCTGGGTCTCCGCTGCGCTACTGGCTCGTGACTCCAGTCTTTGGCTCGGCACCTTCGACGGGATGCTGGTGGAACTCCGCAACGGTCAGGTGCGTAGCAAACACCAGATGGACGGTTCGGTTTTCGACGTACATCAGGACTCCACGGATTCCCTCTGGGTAAGCACCCGGAACGGCGTGTTTCGCTTGGAAAACGGCAAACTCCAGGTCGTGCCCGGACTCGGCCCACCTCTCGATACGTCCTGGAACGTCCTGGCCGCTGGCGACAACGGTGTGATGTGGGTGGTCACGGCCGCGGGATTGTTTCGCGCCTCCGCGGGCGCGATTTCGCAACGGTTGCCCAACTCCCGTGAACTCGGCGACATCCTCACCATCCTGGCCGGCAACAAAGGAGGGATCCTACTCGGGACCACCCGAGGCCTGTTCCGTTTGGCGGAACAAAGCGGGCCTCCCGTTCCAGTCGCGGGCGTGGTCGGACCGGTGGTCAGCCTGATCGAGGATCGCGATGGCATCATTTGGGCCGGGACATGGGGTCAGGGGTTGATTCGCGTAACCGGGAATGCGGTAGTCCGCTGGACATCACGGGACGGCCTGCCGGAGGACTTCATCCGCACCCTGGCGGAAGATGCCGAAGGCAACCTGTGGATTGGGATGAGGAGCGGCGGTCTGGGGCGATGGAAAGACAGCCGGCTTGTCCCCCTCGGACCGCCCGAGGGGTTGGCTGGCAGCTTTGCCACGACGGTCGCCGCCGACCCCGCGGGAGATCTTTGGCTCGGGACCTGGCGGGGCGGGTTGTACCGCCTGAGAAACGGTGCGCTGGAGAGCCAGCCGACGCCCCTGCCAACGCTCTACTTCACGGTGCGCGCGTTGGCCTTTGACCGCCTCGGACATCAGTGGATCGGCAACTGGGAAGGGCTTTTTCAGTTCGATGGCAAGAAATACCAGCACTTCGGCAGCGAGCTCAATACCGCCTATCGTCGAGTCTCCGCGCTGCTCTTCGATCGCAGCGGTGCGCTCTGGGTCGGGACGGCGGATCATGGCGTGTTCCGTTTCCCCGAGGGCCGTCCGACTGTGCCCATTCCCCCTTCGCTGCTACCCGATACGGGGGTCACCGCCCTGCTGGAGGACTCCGCAGGAAGCGTTTGGGTGGGCACGGCGAAGGGCTTGGTGAAGTTTCAGAATGCCTGGTCGCCGTCCTGGTCCGAAATCAAGGGACTCCTCCCGGACGGCGTGGAGTCGATCTTCGAGGACTCGCGAAAGCGGATCTGGGTGTCCACCTCCGAGGGTGGTGCGGCCGTCATTTCCCCAGGCGTAACTGTGGTTCTCGACCGGAAGAACGGCATGCCCAGCCACCCGTTGTGCCGCATCCTCGAAGCCACCGACGGATCGTTCTGGGTGAGTTCTCCGAAAGGAATCCTGGAACTGCCTGCCGCGTCCTTGGAGCAAGTGCTTTCCGGAAAACGCAAGCTGCTCGATGTGGTGGTTCACGGGCAGGACGACGGAATGCGAACCATCGAATGCCATGGCCTGTCGCAGCCCGCGGGTGGCAGAGAGAAGGACGGAAGTCTGTGGTTCCCAACAGCCAAGGGCTTTGTTCAGGTCCGCGCGGCCGCGGCACGGCGCCTGCCGCCCCCCAGGGCCGTAATTGAAGAGGTCACCACCGATTCGGGCGCGCTGCCCCTCGCACCGGAGCTGATTTTGAAGGCCGGTGCGCGTAACGTGGAGGTCATCTTCACCAGTCTCCGCTTCTCCAATCCACGCGCGCTGAAATTCCGTTATCGCCTCTCGGACTACGACCCCGATTGGTTGGATGCGGGCGGCGAGCGCAGCGCCCGCTACAATCAATTGCCGCCCGGCCCGCATGGGTTGGAAGTTCATGCGCGCGATCCATTCGGCGAGTGGAGCCAGTCGGCCGCACTGGAATTCCGGCAAATCCCGCGGTTTCACCAGACCTGGTGGTTCCTGATGTCGCTCGCGTTGCTGATGTCATCCATCGTGTTCGGCATCTACCGCTGGCGCCTGCACACCCTGCATGGCCGCTACGCCCTGGTGCTGGAAGAACGAAACCGGATCGGACGCGAATGGCACGATACCCTGGTGGCCGGCTTCTCGGCCATCTCCCTGCAACTCGAGGCCGTCATGGCGCGCATGAAAGAGCAGCCGGAACGGGCATCGGAGATTCTGGATGTGACGCGCAAAATGGTGCATCACTACCGGGCCGAAGCGCGCCGCGTGATTTGGGACCTGCGGGACAGCCGCCCCGAGGGCGAGAGCCTGGTCGCGGCCTTGGAAGGCGAACTCGCCAGAATGAAGGAGAATCGCGGAATCGAGGGCCAATTGACGGTCACGGGCGAAGGCGTCGAACTGCCCGTGGAGATGCAGCACAATCTCCTGCGAATCTGCCAGGAGGCGATATCCAACGCGGTACGGCACGGACGTCCGTCGCGCGTGGATGTGGATCTTGTCTTTACGGAACTCCGGCTCCGCGCCGCGATTCGAGACGACGGCGCTGGCTTCCCGGCGGGTCCCTCCGCCGAGAGCGCGGGACATTTCGGACTGACGGTGATGCAGGAACGCGCGCGGCGCATCGGAGGGCAACTGGAGATTCGTAGCCGCCCCGGCGGAGGCACTGTGATCCAGGCGGACTTCCCCTTGCCGCGAAGGAAGAACACATGAGCGTACAGACACGAATCGTGATCGTGGAAGATCAATACTTCTTCCGGCTCGCACTGCGCACCACGATCGAGGCGAGACCGGATATGCAGATCGTGGGCGAGACGGACAAGGGGGACGAAGCCCTGGTCCTGTGCAGGCAATTGCTTCCGGATGTGGTCATCATGGATCTGCGCCTGCCAGGCCTGTCGGGGTTCGAAGCGATCAGCCTGATTCACCGTGAACTCCCCGCGATCGGGGTCCTGGTGCTCAGCAACTATGAGGGCAGCGAGGATGTGCACCGCGCACTCGCCTCCGGCGCGCTGGCCTATCTCACGAAGGACGCCGGCGCGGACGAACTGGTGAAGGCACTGCTCAGCGTTCGTGCCGGGCACCGCTACGTACCGGCATCCGTCGGTGCCCTATTGGCGGCGCGCGTCCCCAGTTCCGCATTGACGGACCGGGAAGTGGATGTGCTGCGCCTGCTGGCCAAGGGACGGAGCAATCGTGAAATCGGCGAGAAACTGGGCATCGCCGAGAATACCGTGCGCATCCATGTCAGCCGGATCCTGGACAAGCTGGGAGTGGCCGACCGCACGCAGGCGGTCCTGCTGGCGATTCAGAATGGCCTTGTCCACGTAGACTGATTGCACCATGTAGTCCTTTCAGACTACGTTTTCATACTCCAAACCTCAGACGACAGCGTTACCGGATTGTGACATCGTTAATGAAACTTTAGCGGTAAATAAGTTCCGAGGTTACGCTTCCATGTTGAAATTCGCTCTCGCTCTGTTGCTTTGCTGCAACCTGCCACTCGCCGCCCAACAGGGGCGCGGCACGATTCTGGGAACGGTCACCGATCCCAGCGGCGCCGCGGTTCCCTCCGCCAAGGTGACCATCACCAACACCGGCACCAACTTCACCTTCCAGGCTGAGTGTAGCCAGGAGGGTTTCTACACAACCCCTGCCATTCCGATCGGCGCTTACACCCTCTCGGTGGAATCCGCCGGCTTCAAGAGGACTGTGCGCGATGGAATTACATTGCAGGTGGACCAGCGTGCGCAGGT
>JAPKZC010000219.1:0-1078 GCA_026394025.1 Candidatus Solibacter sp. | reverse complement strand
AGGACTGTGCGCGATGGAATTACATTGCAGGTGGACCAGCGTGCGCAGGTCAACCTGGTTCTGGAAGTGGGCGCCGTCAACGAATCGGTGGCGGTCAGCGCCCAGGCGGAATTGGTGGATACCAGCACCGGCACCTTAGGGAAGGTGATCGATAACCGCCGCATCGTCGATTTGCCGGTGAACGGACGGAGCGCGTTCGCGCTCGCCCAACTTGCGCCCGCGGTCAAATCCACGCAAGGCAACAGTCAGGGGTTCCTCGACCGCGGCCTGTCGGTCAGCCTCCTCAGCATCAACGGCGGCCCCAGTGCCACCAACACGATGGAGATCGACGGAGGCAACAACAATCAGGCCTACTACAACGAGGCCAACGCGACCAAAGCCGGCACCAACCAGTTCCACGGTTCGCTGTACAGCTACCTGCGAAATAGCGCGCTGGATTCGCGCGATGCTTTCGCGCTCACCAAGGGGCAATTCCAGTACAACCAGCCCGGCGGCTCTCTGGGCGGCCCGGTCCGCGTGCCGAAGATCTACAACGGCAAGGACAAGACGTTCTTCTTCTTCAACTACGAACAGTACATGTACCGGACCAGCGCGACCAGTTTCACCACGGTCCCCATCGCCGCCTGGAAAAAGGGCGACTTCTCGGACTTGAAGAACTCCTCGGGAGTACCCATCGTTATCTACGATCCCAACACCACGGTGGCCAACCCCAACGGCTCGGGCTACGTGCGCACCCCGTTTGCAGGCAACGTGATTCCCACCAACCGGCTGGACCCGGTCGCGCTCAACGCGCTGAAGATTCTGCCGGAACCCAACGCCGCGCCGATTAACGCTTTCACCCAAACCAACAATTTCTACCAGAGCAACCGGAACGCCACGGATTCG
This sequence comes from Candidatus Solibacter sp., assembly GCA_026394025.1. GTDB lineage: Bacteria > Acidobacteriota > Terriglobia > Bryobacterales > Bryobacteraceae > Solibacter. The sequence goes on along the minus strand of JAPKZC010000219.1, from coordinate 193 downwards.
AACCAGTACACGGTGCGCATCGACCACCGATTCTCAGACAAGAACCTGTTCTTCGCGCGCTTCCTGTATTTCGAGCACAACCCCTACCCGCTGGCCACCAACTTCGTGCCGCTGGAGGCCAGCGGTTCGCGCACCGACGACCTTCAGAACCGGAACCTGGTGATCTCCGACACCCACACCGTGACATCTCGCA
>JAPKZC010000495.1 GCA_026394025.1 Candidatus Solibacter sp. | reverse complement strand
GCACTCGCTCTTCGTGGACACCATCCGCACCCTGCGTGCGCCCGCCGTCAGCCACCTCCTGGGGCACGTGCTGATGGGGGAGAACGACCAGAAGATTTCGCTGATCGACCGGGTCGCCCAGCACGCCCGCGCCACCGCGAAGTATGCCGTCTGGTACGGCGAAGGCCGCGACGCCTACGACGTACGGGGGCGCACCGCGCACGAGAGCATCTTCAACGTCAACGATGGCAACTACCGCTGCCCCTCTTCCCAGCAGGGCTACTCGCCGTTCAGTACCTGGACGCGCGGCCTCGCCTGGGCCATGTGCGGTTTCGCGGAACAACTGGAACTCTTCGACACCCTGGCCGGGCACGAAGAGACCATCGCCATCATGGAAAAAGCCGCCCGCGCCACCTGCGATTTCTACATCGCGCACACGCCGCCGGATGGCATCCCGTACTGGGATACCGGGGCGCCCGGCCTCGCCTATCTGGGCGATTGGCGCACCACCCCGGCCGACCCCTACAACCAGCACGAGCCGGTAGACAGTTCCGCCGCCGCCATCGGCGCGCAAGGCCTGCTCCGCCTGGGCCGCCGCTTGAAGGACGTTCACTATTTCAAGGCGGGCCTGAAGGTCTGCGATACGCTGTTCGCCGAACCTTATCTGAGTACCGGCCAGGACCACCAGGGCCTGATTCTCCACTCGGTCTATCACCGCCCCAACGGATGGGATGCGGTGCCGGCCAACGCCAAGGTCCCGGCAGGCGAGTCTTCCATGTGGGGCGACTATCACGCTCGCGAGGTGGGCCTGTATCTGCTGCGGCTGATTGAGGGAAAACCCTACTTGAAGTTCTGGCACGAAATCGCTGGCTAAGTACACCGTTTCACAAGCACGGTCTCGTATTTCGAGAAACCGCTCCCTCACGGTCGCGGCTCCGATCAGAGCCCCGCGCGTCAGCAAGCGGTTTCCCGATACGTGAGTGGATTTCTGAAACGGCGCACTAAGTATCGCGATTCAGAATTACGGTGACGTATTGTAAACCGCTCGCTCACACTAACGGAACCGCCCTGTCCCTCTGGTACACCATCTCCGCCATCGTCGCCGGAGCACTCGCGGGCCGTTCCTGCTCGCCTTCTGCGCGAAGCCGACTCCGGCCGCATGCCGGCCTGGGGTGTGAGGTCCAGCCACACCACCTCACCCGCGTCCGGCACGTACCGCGCCCACTACCAGACCTATGTGCCTTCCGGCCGGCCGAAGTCAATCGTTCCGTGCAGGTTCTTCGGGTTGATCCCGCGAAGGAACTGGAAGTCCGCGGTGACGAGCTCCAACGCCGTGCGGAGGCGTTGGAGGCCCGTCAGTTCGCGAGGTGTGGCGCCGGCGGGTACCACCGCCTGCGCCAGGCTGGCACCGAGGAGAAGCAGGCAGGTGGGTGGGTGGAAGCCGCATCGATCAGAACTTCAGCTTCAAGCCCATCTGGATCTGCCGCGACGTGTTGGCCTGGCTCGTGATGGTCCCGAAGGCGGCCGATGTCGGTCCCAGATTCGGCGCGGCAAACTGCGTCCGGTTCAACGCATTGAATGCTTCAAAGCGGAACTGCGCGAAGACCTTCTCGGTCACATGAAAGTTCTTCAGCAAGGAGATGTCGAAGTTGCTGGCCACATCCGACCGCAAATTGTTGAACATCTGCGGGAAGGTCCGGTAATTCTGACTGAGTTGGGCCGCCGAAGCCCGCTCGAAGCGCGAGGTGTCGAAGGACTGCGTCAGATTGCGGGGCTGGATATTCACGGCGCCGCCGTAATAGATCACGTTGCCCCAGGAAAGTTCGTTGCCGCTCTCCCAGGTATAGATGGTGTTCAGAACCCAGCCGCCGGCTACCAGGTCCAGCGCCCGGTTGGCGTTCAGCAGGTTCTTGCCCCGGCCAAACGGCAATTCGTAGCTGCCGGTAAACACGAAGTGATCCGGGAAGTCGCCGGAAGTGGGGCCGTAAGACAGGCGATAATCGCCGGCATTGTTCTGGAACGAATTCAACTGGCGGGAGTGCTGGTAGTTTACCGTGGCCTGCAAGCCTTTGGAGAAACGCTTCTGGAACATCACGCTCAGCTCGTTGAACGTGCCCCAGCCGGGATTGCTGTTGCTCTGCGTGACGCCGCTGAATTGGGGAAAAGCCTGCAGCAGGGTGGCCAGCGAAATCGTGGAGCCGTTGATGGAGGTTCCAGGAAGCAGCCCGGCGAACGGATTCGTCACCACCGACCCCAGAGTATTGATCGTCGCCTGATCGCGCACGGGCGAACGGCTCAGAAACGCCAGCACGGGGGTAGACGAAATCGCATTGCTCATGGTGCCGTGAACCTGCTTGTTGCCGATGTATGTTATTTGCAGCATCATGTCTTTGCCAATCTGCTGCTGCAAATCGAAGTTCCAGCGGATGCTGTACGGGTTCGTAATGTTGGAGGTGTAGTAGCTGACGCCGCTGCCGAGATTCGAGTTGACACCGGCGGCCGAACCGACCGGCGTCTGGATCCCGGACGGGTACGGGTTGCTCAGCGTGGCGTACGGGGTGACATTGCTGTCATTGGTGGGCACCAGAGTGGTGGTCTGGCTGAAACCGGTGGTAGGGCCCGTCAGGTACGCGCCAATGCTGTTGTTGAAGATGCCGAACCCGCCGCGCAGCACGGTTTTGTTGTGGAGCGCCGTCGGCGTCCACGAGATGCCGACGCGAGGGCTGGGGAAGAAGGCCGGCAGCGCATATCCGGACCGTTGCACGGGCGAGGCGTATTTCAGGCCGCCGAGCGCGGAGAAGGCGCTGACGGGAAGCTGTGGGACCGGGTTCTTCGCGTACGCCGCGGCGGCGGCCGGCGCAACCGAATTCACCGCGCTGGGGTCGAAGCCGCCCACGATCCGGTTGTAACGTTCCACGATGGGAGTTTCATGTTCGAAGCGCACTCCGAGGTTGATGGTGAGGTTGGGCCTGACGCGCCAATCGTCCTGCAGGAAATAGCCGAAGAGGAAGCTGCGATAGGCGTATGCCGTGTTCACGTCGAATTGTCCGCCGGTGGGCAGGCCGAGGAGGAACGACGCCATGGAGCCGCCAAACGGTTGCGCCGATGCGCCGGTGCCCGCCGTGACCCAGGTGGTGCCGAAGGTAAACGTACCGGCCGAATAGCCGGGGCTCAAGCTGTTCGCATCGTAACGCCTGAAATCGAGACCTCCCTTCAGACTGTGCCGGTTCAACACCTTGGTCATGGTGGTGAACCACTGGTATGAGGTGAAGGGTGTGACCGATCCCGGCGACGTGCTGAGGCCGGCATAGGCATCCGAGAACGAGATGCGCGGCATCGCCTGGCGTAGCGAGTACGTCGCCATGTAACTAGGAAGGCCGAGTTGCGTCGGATCGAAGCCCGCGCTCTTGATGAAGCTGTTGGAAACGCTCCGCGTGAAACCCAGGCGCGTGTCCACGATCAGGGTGGGCGAGATCATGTACACGTCATCCAAAATTCCGCCCCAGATGTCCATGCCGCTGTATTGGCCGGTTGCGAGATTCTGGAAGATGTCGGCCGTGGCGTTGGTGTATGAGCTCTCGTGCAAGTTGAAGAAGAGCTTATTCCTGGAGCCGATGCTCGCGTCAGCTCGGCCAACCCACGAAGCAAAATTGTTGACGCTGGGGTTCGGCACCACGTAGTTGTTTTCGCCGTCGGCCTTGCCCGGCTGATTGGGCAGCGGTAAGTACTGCAAGTAGGACTTCGCGACGGAATTCAGGCGGTTCGCGGGGATCAAGTTGCCTGGGAACATCTGGCGTGTAACCCTGCCGCCGCTCAGCACCGCGGTGGACGGATCGTAAAGCTGGAAACTCGAGCCCGACGCCAGAAGCGCCGAGAAATCGCCGGTGCGCTCCGCAGGAGTCGGCACCGCG
>JAPKZC010000157.1 GCA_026394025.1 Candidatus Solibacter sp. | reverse complement strand
TCGATTGCCTGGACGCGCTTGCCAGCGACCGGCAGTACCGGCGCGCCCTGCCGTTGGACGACGCCATGCGCTGGGTAGCGGAGGAGAGCGGCAAGAGCTTCGATCCGCAGGTGGTAGATGTGCTCCAGCGGCGTTACCGGCAGCCCGAGCAACTGGCGCGCCAACAGGTACCGGAGACGCTCAGGCTCTCCACCGACAAGAAGGTCGAAAATGGCGCTGGGCCGGCGGCCGGGTTCGAGCCGTCGTCGGCCGCGCCGCCGGCGGCAAAGCCCGCCTTCATCGATTCCATCGCGGCGGCACGGCAAGAGTTTCAGGCCTTGCTCGAACTCACTAACGAACTGGGCAGCTCGCTGCGCATCGATGAGACTCTGGCCTTGCTGGCGTCCCGCCTGAAGGCACTCATCCCGCACCACTGCATCGCGATCTATACTGCCGAAGGCCCCCAACTGGCTGCGCGGTACGCGTCCGGCGAAGATGCCGCACTGTTTTCGTCGCTGGCTATCCCGCTGGGGGGAGGTATCTCCGGGTGGGTGGTGCAGAATAACAAGCCGATCATCAACGGAAATCCGTCCATGGAGCCCGGCTACCTGAACGATCCCGCCAAAGTCAGCGTGCACCGTTCGGCGCTGTCGGTTCCGCTCCCTGGAGTCCAGGGCCTGGTCGGCGTGTTGACGCTGTACCATCGCGACGCGGCAGCCTTCACCAAAGACCACTTGCGAGTGCTGCTGGCGGTAAGTTCCAAAGCGGGGCGGACGATGGAGAATGCCCTGCGCTTCGTGCAGGCGGAGGAAACTGCGGCCACGGACGTCCTTACCGGGCTACCCAACACGCGCTCACTTTTCCAGCGACTCGATATGGGGTTGCAGGATGCCGCCCAGCGAGGCGGCCGCCTGGCCATCGTGGCGGCGGATATAGACGGCTTCAAGAAGATCAACGACCAATTCGGTCACGCGACCGGCAACCTCATCCTGCAGAAAACCGGAGAGGTCCTGAAACAGGCGTGCCGCAAGGGCGATTGTGTGGCGCGCATGGGAGGCGACGAATTCGTGCTGCTGCTGGTGGACGCGGAGCCGCATCCCGTCGGCGAGCGCATCCGCGATCTGGACCGCCTGGTGACGGAAGCAGGGGGGCTGGTCTGTGGCGCGCACTTCTTGCGCTTGAGCGCCGGCGCAGCATTCTTTCCGGAAGATGGCCGCGACCCCGAAGAGCTGCTGGCTACGGCGGATGCGCGGATGTACGAGATGAAGCGCCGGCATCATCGCGACGCCACCTCCGCGGTCGGTCTCGAAAGGTTAGCCGAAGCTGTGGCTGCTCCCGCGGAACGCCGCGATCACCTGCCGCTCACCCCGCTTCGCGAAGGATGTTGAACCCCGTTTCCGCTTCGCTATCGACGATCCTGGTCCACATCGCCCGGGCAGCGCCGCTGCGGCCGTGAAACTCGAATTCCACCCGATCTCCCGAGGCCAAAGTCAGGCAGGAGTGACGAGTGCGAAAGCCACCCGGCGACAGGTCCATCAGGCGCCCCATGAAGGGGGCGGCGATCACGCCGGTCCGACGCAAGCGGATGTCCCCCTGAACTGGTTGACGGGGCTCGGTGCGGCGGTCAGCCGCTGACGTCTTCATAAGCGCAGCTCTCCTCCCTGGCCGAGGGTCCATATTGTTTCAGCTTGCGGCTCAGCGTCCGCCGCGAAATACCCAGAAGATCGGCCGCCTGCTGGCAACGTCCGCCGGTCTTGCGCAGCGCTTCGATAATCGCATCGCGCTCCATACCGTCCAGGCTTAGATCCGTGGATCCTCCCGCCCCCACGCCCGGGACACGCTCGGAAAATCCGAGGTCGCTGGCCGCGATCACGTAGTCTTTGGAGTGGATCAGCGCGGTGGTCACCACGTTGCGCAACTCACGCACATTGCCCGGCCAGTGCCACGCGCGGAGCAAATCCGCGGCCGCTTTGGAAAACGATGCCTGGGTGCTGTGCTGCTCCAAAAAGTACTGCGCGATGGGCACGATATCTTCCCGGCGTTCCCGCAGCGGCGGCACCCGAAGCTGATACTGGTTGAGGCGATGGTAAAGGTCGCCGCGGAACTGCCCGGAACGTACCGCCTGTTCCAGATCCTGATTCGTGGCGGCCAGAATGCGGGTGTTGACGGACACCTTTTTGGTTCCGCCCACCCGGTAGTAGGGCACCCCATCCAGTACTCGCAGCAGTTTCACCTGCATGCGCGGCTCCAACTCGCCGACCTCATCCAGGAAGAGGGTGCCTGTGTGTGCCATTTCGAAGAGCCCGGGCCGGGCCGTATCGGCGCCGCTGAAGGCACCTCTTTCGTGGCCGAAGAGCTCGCTTTCCATGAGCTGCTCGGGCAGCGCCCCGCAATTGATATCCACCCAGGGTTTGGAACATCGAAGAGAGTAGTGATGAATCGCTCGAGCGACGATTTCCTTGCCGCAGCCCGTCTCGCCGACGATCAGCACGCTCGCCGAGGTGCGCGCGACGCGCTCCGCCAGTTCCATGGTGCGGCGCATTTCGGGGCTGACGATGATCGCGGCCACACCCAGAAAGCACGATTGTGGTTCGGCGGACATTCGACTGATGCTGATATCGGCCAAATACCGTGGAAGCTTTAGCGCCGCGACTAAAGTTCCGCATCATTCTGCCGATCAGATGGATGTGGAGCGCCTGTGGGAGTTGTATCGGCAGTTGGGTACCTCGCTCGATCTGGACGAAACCCTGTCCAGCCTCGATCGCGAACTCGGGCGCGTCGTCGAGTACCACGCCATCTCGGTCCACCTGGAGGAAGATAGCCGGCTGACTTGCGCCTACGCGGCGGGATTTGCGTTCCAGAAACTGGCGGCGCTGGAGTACACGCTGGGTCAAGGCCTTCCGGGACGCGTCGCCGCGGCTCGCTGTCCGGCCTTCAACCAGGAACCGGATGCGGTCGCGGGATTGGCGGTCGCGATGGCCGTTCCACTGGAATGGAAGGAGCGATTGGTCGGGGTGCTGTCGCTCTACCGGGTCGAATCGCGTGAATTCGCCGAAGACGAATTCGCGGCGCTCCGCGCGTTGGCTCCGAAGCTTGCGGCATGCATCGAAAACGCGCGAGCGTTCCGCCGTGCGGCTGCCGCCAACACCCGCGCCCTGTTCGAGCGTCTGGATGCTGAAGTGGCTCGCGTCCGGCGCTCGCACGGAAGGCTGGCGGTGCTCGAGTGTGCCGTGGAAGGCCTGGATGCCGGCGGCCCGCCGGCGGAGCGGATTGCCGGGGCGCTTCGCCGCGCCTGCCGGGAATACGATTTTATTACGCCGAGCGGCGATTCCCTGATCGTGGTGCTGGCCGACTTTGCGCCGTCGGCGCCCGGCGAAACCAAGTCCCGCATCGAGCGGGTTTTTCAGGAGGCCGGCTTGCAGGTGAAGATCGGCGCCGCGCTCTTTCCGATTGATGGATACGACGCCGAGGACCTTCTAGCCGCGGCTCACGGGGCCGCCCATGCGTGAGTTCGCCAAGTCGGCGTCGCGCCGGCTGCTTCTGCTGTTGCTGACTGTCGCGGGCGTAGCCGTGCTCTCCACGGTACTGGTGCGCCTGGCACCGGGATTCGGCATGGACGAGCGCCAACTGGACTTGCGGTTCAGCGAGCGCAGCGTCGCCGCCATTCGTGCCGATGCCGCCGCGCCCAG
>JAPKZC010001100.1 GCA_026394025.1 Candidatus Solibacter sp. | reverse complement strand
TGACGTGCTCGAAGCCGCCAAGCGCAAGGACCCGCGCTGCGCCGTGATCCTCATGACCGGCCGCGGCACCGTGGAAACCGTCATGGCCGCCACCCGCGGCGGGGCATTCGAGTATATCGCCAAGCCCTTCGACCTCGACACCCTGTTCGACGCCCTCGCCCGCGCCGAGGCCTCGCGCAACGATACCGAAGCCGAAGCCGAGGAAGAGGAACTGCCCGAGAGCGTGATGATCGGCAGTACCCCCGCCATGGTCGAGATCTATAAGAAGGTGGTGCGCGTAGCCCCCACCGACGCCACCGTAGTGATCGAGGGCGAAACCGGCACCGGCAAGGAACTGGTGGCGCGTATGATCCATCGCTGCAGCCTGCGCGCCGAGAAGGCCTTCGTGCCGGTGGATTGCGCTTCCATCGCGCCTTCGCTGCTCGAAAGCGAACTCTTCGGCGCCATGCGCGGCGCCTTCACGGGAGCCGACCGCGACCGCGTCGGCGTCTTCGAAGCCGCCAACCGCGGCACCGTTTTCCTGGACGAAATCGGTGACATCGAGAAGAGCTTTCAGGCCAACCTGCTGCGCTTCCTACAGGAGCGCGAGATCCGCCCCCGCGGTGCTTCCCGCGCCAAGGAACTGGATGTGCGCGTCATCTGCGCCACCAACCGCGACCTGCAGCGCCTGGTGGATGAGGGCAAGTTCCGCGACGATCTCTGGTACCGCTTGAACACCGTGCGCATCGTCATTCCGCCTTTGCGCGAACGGCGCGACGATATCCCCCTGCTGGCGCGCTTCTACGTCAACAAGTACAACGGGCTGTACAATCGCGAGGTCAAGCTGATGGATTCGGGCGTGCACGCGTTGCAGGATTACACCTGGCCGGGCAACGTGCGCCAGTTGCAGCACGTCATCGAACGCCTCACCATCCTGACGGATCGCGTCGACCGTGAAACCGTCTTCGAAGCGCTCACCTCCATGGAATCGCGCGAGAAACCGGTGGATACCCTGGCCGATGTGCAGGAGGACAAGATCCGCGAAGTGCTGGCCGCCACCGGTGGCAACAAGAGCAAAGCCGCGCAGATCCTGGGCATCGAACGTAAGACACTCTATCGCAAGCTGGAACGCATGAAGCTCTAGTAGTTATGGTACTTTGGTAGTGCCCGGGCTACCTACATGATCGACATACACAGCCACATCCTGCCCGGCCTGGACGACGGGTCCAAGAGCCTGGAGGAGTCCGCGGAAATGGTCCGGCAGGCCGCTGCCGCGGGTACTACAGATATTGTGGCCAGCCCGCATGCCAACCAGAAATACCCATTCGATCCGCTGGTGGTGGAGCGGAAGATCGGCGAACTGCAGGCGGCGGCGGGCGATAGTCCGCGAATTCACTACGGCTGCGATCTCCACCTCTCCATGGAGAACATCGCGGACGCCCTGCACCTGCCCGGGAAGTACTCCATCAACCATCGCGGGTACCTGCTGGTGGAATTCTCCGATTTACTGATCCCCAAGACTGCCGACCAGATTTTTGCCCGCAT
>JAPKZC010000276.1:4187-5506 GCA_026394025.1 Candidatus Solibacter sp. | reverse complement strand
TGAAGTAGACATCGCCCAGGTGGTCGTGCACCGTGGGGTCCTGCCCGATACGTTCGATGGCACGCGTGAGCAGCCCTTCGGCCTCTTCAAACTTGCCTTGCTGGTAATAGGCCCAGCCCAGGCTGTCGAGGTAGGCGCCGTTTTCCGGGTCGCCCTCCAACGCCTTCTTGATCATCTGCGTGGCTTCCTCCACCCGCATCTTGTGGTCCACCAGCATGTATCCCAGATAATTCAGGGCGCCGGAATGATCCGGATTGGAAGCCAGCACCTTGCGGAATTCGGCTTCGGCGGGCTCCACCTTCTTCTGGCGTTCGAACATCGCGCCGCGCATGAAGTAGACGCTTTCCTTCTCTTTGGTGTTGGCGGCGAGCTGCTCGGCTTCGTCGAGCGCCTTGGCCTCTTCAGCGAAGAACTTACCCTTTTCGTAGACCGAAGCCAGCATGAGGAGGGTGGGGACGTCGCCCTTGCCCTTCATGCGGGTACGCAGTTCGGTGGCGGCGGCATCCACTTCCTTGCGCACGCCCTCGGCGTTTTTGGCGGCCCGGTACGTGTCGATAATCTGTAGCGAGATGGCCGCGCTGTTTTCCTTGTTCAGCGTGGCGGCCTTGCGGGATGTATCCACCGACTCGGAGTACTGCCCCGCGGAGCGATACAGGCTGGCCAGTTCCTCCAGCAATTGGCCTCGGGCCGCGCCTTCGGAGGCGGAGTATTTAGGGCGTGCCGTCTCGTCCACCAGCCCCTTCAGCAAGCCGATCGCCTCGGTGTACTTGCTCTGCGCTTCGAGCAGGCGGACCTCTTCGTAGCGCACTTCCATGTCCTGGGGATTGAGCGCCTTCGCCTTCTTCAACGCCTCCGCCGCCTTGACGAATTCGTGTTTCACCCGGTAGATCTCAGCGATGCGCAGCTTGGGCTGCATGTTGGTGGGGTCTTCATTAGAGAGCTTCTGGAAGATGCTCAGGGCCTCTTCGACGCGGTCGCTCAACATCAGGTTATTGGCCAGACCGGCCTGCAGGCGCGTGTTGTCGGGCTGCATTTCGAGCGCGCGCTTCAGCGCGTCGGCGGCATTTCTGTAATCGCGCATCTCCTGGTAGGCCACCCCGAGAGCGCTCAGCGTGCGTTCGTTGGGGTTCTTCTCCGCGGCCAATTTGAGCTTCTCCATGGCGCGCTTGTTGTCCCCGAGGTCGGAGTACAACTGGGCGAGTCCGGTGAGCGCTTCTTCGTTATCGGCTTCCGCCTGCAACGCCTGGTTGTAGGCTTTCTCGGCGTCCACGGAATTGTTGGAGACGCGATAGAGCCGCCCCAAAGCCACGAAGCTCTCG
>JAPKZC010000276.1:864-4106 GCA_026394025.1 Candidatus Solibacter sp. | reverse complement strand
CAGGTAATCCTCGTTGATGCGATTGTCCGGCGTGCTGATCATCTTCATGTAGATGCGGCCCAGCATCCGGCGTGCATCCAGGTTCTCCGGATTCTGTTTCAGCATCTCTTCGGCTTGCGTGACGGCATCGCGCAAGCGGTTGGTCTGAATGTAGAGATCGGTGAGTTCTTCAAAGACCAGGCTGGCGCCGGGATCCAGCTTGAGGGCTTCCTGATAGTGCTGGACGGCTTTGGTCAGGTATTCCGGCTTGTTGCCGTATGCCTGGGCCAACTCCGCGTAGACGCGGCCCATCGCGAAGTTGTAGTATGCGCCGGCTTTGTTGTCCGGCGTCTGCGGGGTTTCGACCGGGGTTTGCCCCAACATGAGGCCACCCAGGGAAACGGCGAGCAGCAGCGTTTTGGCGGAACGAATCATGACCCTACTCTCTTTTCGGCCGCGCGGCATCCCCGCCCAGGCTCGAAGACCTTTTTTATTGTATAACGGGGTTTGACCGCAAAAACCCCACACTCCACACCTGTAGACGCGGGCGAACGACCCTTGGTTGCCGTCGCCGGCCCGACCGGATCCGGAAAGAGCGATCTGGCGCTTCTGCTTGCGGAGAAGTTCGATGGAGAGATTGTCAACTGCGACTCTCTCCAGGTGTATCGCCACTTTAATGTCGGTACTGCCAAGCTGCCGCTGGCCGAGCGCCGCGGCATTCCTCATCATCTCATCGACATCCTGGAACCCGACCAGCTTTTCACCGCCGGCGAATATGCCCGCCTGGCGCGGGCAACCATCGCGGAAATCTCCGCCCGCGGCCGGCTTCCCATTCTGGCCGGAGGCACCGGCTTCTACCTGCGCGCGCTGCTCGAAGGCCTGTTTGAGGGACCGGTCCGCGATCAGCCGCTGCGGAACCGCCTGGCGGCACGCGAGACCCGCCGTCCGGGATCGCTCCACCGCCTTCTTAGAAGATTCGATTCCACCGCGGCGGGGAAGATTCACGCAAATGACATCCCNNNNCCGTCAGCCAGCTCTTCCGGCAGGGGCGCGACGCGTTGACCGGCTACCGCACGCTCAAACTTGGTCTGCTGCCCGATCGCGAGACGCTCAACCCCAGGCTGGATGCGCGTTGCGCGTGGATGTTCGAGCACGGGCTGGTGGAAGAAGTGCGGCGCGTTCTCGGGCTTGGCTTCTCACCAGGGTGCAAGCCGTTCGAATCCCACGGATACAAACAGGCGATGCAACTCATCCAGGGCGAACTCAGCCTGCGCGATGCGGTTTTCTACGCACAGCGCAACACCCGGCACTATGCGAAGCGGCAGATTACCTGGTTTCGCAGAGAGCGCGAACTCGAATGGCTGAAGGGGTTCGGTGATGCGCCCCACATTCGCGAAGCCGCGCTGGCCAGCGCGGCAAACTTTCTCTTGCCTTCCGTGTGACAAGCAGCGGAACCTTTTTCGATTTCGTTCGTATCACTCCCTGTAAGCGAGATCTTACCAACCAAGTAACCATCACTCGACCTTCTACCGCTCGTTACAGCGCGCGGCAGAAGGCGCAACGAACAGAGAGGGAAACGAAAATGACGATGAGGAAAGTACTGCCTTTTTTCCTGGTGGCCGGTCTGGCCGTAGCCAGTGCGCGCTCCTATACAGTGAGCCTGTTTCAACCGACCATGGTCGGCACGACCGAACTCAAGCCCGGCGAGTACAAGCTCGAGGTAAACGACCAGAAAGCCGTAATCACCAAGGGTAAAGTGCAAACCGAGAGCCAGGTAAAGGTGGAGGAAGGCGACACCAAGTTCGACACCACCGTGGTGCGCTATGTCAACAGCGCCGACGGCAAAGTGCGCATCCAGGAAATCCGCATCGGCGGCACCAAGACCAAGCTCCTGTTTACCATGTAAAGAAAGAGGTGGGACAGGCGCTTCCGCCTGTCCCACCCGGCCTGGGGCACTGAGAAACGCGCGCTGTTAAACTGAAAGTACATGCGGCGCATCCTGTCCCTTGCACTACTCTTCGCCGGCGCTCTGCGCGCCGAAACGGCGCTCGTGCTTTCCTTCTTCAATCACGCCAAGTCAGCCAATCTGGATTGGGTGGGCGAGAGCATCGCGCAAAGCGTGCGCGATGCTCTGGCGTCTGAGGGCGTCCTGGTGCTGGACCGCGAGGACCGCCTGGAGGCGTATCGGCGTCTCTCGCTGCGTCCCGGCGCGGAACTGACCCATGCGTCGATTCTGAAAATCGGCGAATCGCTGGACGCTTCGCAGGTGATATACGGTTTCTACGAATTGTTGCCGGCCGAGCCCGGCAATCAGCAATCCAAAGGCTCGCTGCGCATCACGGCGCGCATTATGGATTTGAAACACACCAGGCAGGGGGCCATCTACAGCGAACTCGGTGCGCTGGAAGACCTGGGCCCCCTGGCGGCGCACCTGGGCTGGCAGACGCTGCAATGGCTCAATCCCAAAACCGCTCCCGGCGAACGGGAGTTCATGCAGGCGCGTCCGGCGGTGCGTTTGGACGCGGTGGAAAGCTACGTACGCGGGCTGCTCTCCACTTCGCCCGAGCAGCGCCACCGCTACTTTACTCAAGCCGCCCGCCTGGACGCGCAGTACTCGCAGCCTTGCTTCCAACTGGGCAAAACCTTCTGGGAAAAGAAAGACTACAAGGTGGCCGCCGGGTGGCTGGAGCGCGTGGCCCACTCCGACCCGCACTACCTGGAAGCCCAGTATTTCCTCGGCCTCTGCCGTTTCGCCAATGGCGATTTCAAGGGTGCCGAACAGTCTTTCCAACTGGTGGCCGCCGCCGTTCCGCTTAACGAGGTCTATAACGATCTGGGCGTGGTACAAGTGCAGCGCCAGGACTACGCGGCGGCTGCCGCCAGTTTTCGCAAGGCGCTGGAGGGCGACGACGCCGACCCGGACTACCACTTCAATCTGGGCGCCGCCCTCTGGCGCGCCGGACAGCACGCCGCCGCCGCCGATAGCTTCCGCGCCGCACTGGCACGCAACGCGGCGGACAACGAAGCCATGACCTTGCTGGGGCGGACCCTGAAAAAGGAAGCGCCGCGCCCCGGCGACAGCAAGCCCGATGGCAAGCCGCGGCTGAAAACCAACTACGAAGAGGCCGCCTTCCGTCAGTTGCAGGCGGAACTAGGTATCAGGAAATAGAGCCACACCCGATCCATCGGGTCCGCATATCTTCTGGCTGCTACAATGTCGCCATCATGCGACTTCTGACAGCTCTATTCTGCGTGTCGGTCTT
>JAPKZC010000276.1:0-795 GCA_026394025.1 Candidatus Solibacter sp. | reverse complement strand
CGCGGTCAACGCAAATAACAAGTCGGTCTGCGATTTCAAGGTTGGTGACGCAGGTTCCATCGTCAATATCATGCTCACCTCCAAAAGCGCCGCCGACTCCGCCGAAAAGACGGTCGCCGAACTGAAGAAAGGGAAAATCAGCGCCGAGGTGACGCCGGGATTCGGCGATAGCGCCTACTCGTCAAGCCCCGGCTACGGCATGCAGCAACTCGGGGTCTACAAGGGGTCTAAGCACGTGATCGTCACCGTTCTTCTGCTGGGAGCGCCCGACGCAAAGTCGAAGACCGCCGCCCAGGCAATCATGCGCAAAGCGCTCCCGCGAGTGCCGTAAAGCCTGGCGCGGCCCCAACATTCATCAGCACCGTCTTTGGAATAGAATAGGGACTTACGGAGAACCAGATGAAACGGCTGTCTTTCCTTTTAATGATTACCCTCGGCGCGTTCGCCCAGACCGCCCCTCCCGCCCCTGCCAAGAAGGCGGCCACCACGCCCGCGAAGACCGCGGCGCCGGCGAAGAAGGAAGAGGCGCCGACGCCGGATCGTCCTCCGGGGCTGTACTGGATCATCAATACGTCGATGGGCACCATCACGGCGCAGTTGTTCGAGAAGGAGGCCCCGGGTACGGTGGCCAATTTCGTCGCCTTGACGCGCGGTACCAAGGCGGCGGCCGACAAGAGCGGCGCCCTGACGAAGCGTCCCTATTTCACCAATCTGACCTTCCATCGCGTGATTTCGGGATTCATGATCCAGACCGGCGACGGCCAGCAGGGCGATGGTACGGGGAATTGCGGCTTT
>JAPKZC010000439.1 GCA_026394025.1 Candidatus Solibacter sp. | reverse complement strand
TCCCGAGGCCGAACCGCTGATGCCGGGCGGGAAAACCTCACCCGAGAAGCTGGCGGAATCGTACGTGAACCAATAGGGCGCGGTGCCGCCGATTGGCGAGAGCTGCTGGGCGTAGGCCGCGCCTACCGTCCCCGTCTTCAGTCCGCCGCCTTCGATGGCCACAGGCGAGACGTTCAGCGTGAAGGAGCGGCGCATTTGCGTGCCCACGGTGTCCGTCGCGATCAAATCGAAGCTGTACTGTCCAGCCGTCGATGGCATTCCAGCCAGGTAATTGAGCCCCACCGTTTGGCTGGAGGAATAGGCTGAGAGCGACGTACCGCGGAGCAAGGTCATACCTGGAGGCAGCGACGAGCCTCCCGCAACCGTCCAGGTGAACGGCGGAACGCCGCCCGTGGTTGACAAGGTGTAGGATACGCTCGCGCCCACACGGGTATCGTTTAAGCTCGAAGCTTGAACATTGTAGTAAGCCACCGTCGGATCGCTGTAGCGCGCGAACAACGTAAATACGTGCACGTAGGTGGAGGCGCCATCCGTCACCGTCACGGTGATCCGGAACGTGCCGGTGGTGGTGCTGGTTCCACTCAGGGTTCCGGTGCTCGACATGGCGATCCCGGAGGGCAGGCCGGCCGCCGACCAGGTCTTCGTGCCCCCCCCGCCCGTGGCGGTCATCGTGTAGCTGAACGATGTATTCGTGATCACCTGAACCGGGAGGATATCGGGCGCATCGATGTGGATCGTCGATACCGTCAGCGTGAAAGTGCCGTTCAATGTAAACGGCGATCCATCGCTCATCGTGAGGACGAAGCTGTAGCTGCCCGCCGCGCTGGGCGTGCCAGTTAGCGTGTTACCCACAATACTCAACCCCGGCGGCAATATCGATCCCGCCGCCAGGGAATACGCGACCGGCGCCGTGTTGTCCCACGTCAGCAGCGATTGCGTGTACCCGGCCCCCACCGACGCGTTGGGCAGCGTCTGCGAGGAGAATAGCGTGAACGGCAACACGTGCACCACAACCGTCCGCACGCCGATGTTGCCCACCGAATCCGTAATCTGGAACTTGAACGTGTAGTCGCCGGCCGCGAATGGCGTGCACACCAGCGCATAGCCGGCAGTCGTGTTCGCCAGCACCGAGCTGCCGTATTCAATCGAACAACCCGGCGGATACGGGGTCAGCGCGCTATACGTGTACGGGCCCGTCCCGCCGCTCGGGTTCAGGGTGCTGGTGTTTGTGAACCCCGGCTGATATGTATACGAATCCGAATTTCCAGCGTTGATCACCACGCCGCTCGGCCCCGACGCGGAGAACGATACGTTCTGCGTCGTCGTGTTGCCCAACGAGTCCGTCACCTGCACTCCGGCCGTGTAACTGCCCGTCCCCGTCGGCGTCCCGCTCACCACTCCGGTGGACGCATTCAGCGCCAGGCCCGGAGGCAGCGACCCGCTCACCACCGCCCATGCGGTGTAATTCGCACTCCCGCCCAACACCAGGATGGGCTGCGTGTAAGCGTTGCCCATCAGCAAGGGCGTCCCTGAATTCGGCAGGTTGGTGTAGCTGATCCAAATCGGCGGTGCCGCCCATGTGAAAGTCTTCGAGGCCGTCGCCAGTGTCGCGTCCGTCGCCTTCAGCGTGAACGTGTAGGCGCCCGGCTGCATCACGCGCCCCCAAAGGTACGCAAACCCAGGTAATAGGTTCGCGCCCAGCGTCTCGCCCGGACCTGCCAGGCTGATTCCGGTCGGCAGCGTCCCCGAATCCAGCGTCCACGCGTACGGCGGCGTTCCGCCCTGTACGGTGAGCGAGCTCGCGATCAGGCTGTTCAGCGAGTTCGGTCCCATCGGCGAAGCGGTTGTGATGAAAAGCGGTTGCACCGTGTTGAAATCGATCAGCAGCGAGAGTTCCTTCTGCACCGTGCCGTTCGTTCCCGCGGCTTGCACCAGGAATCCGCTGTTGTAGTAGCCGGTCGGCGTTCCGGAAAGCAAACCGGCCGTGCTCAGCGTAATGCCCGAGGGCAGCGACCCGCCAGCCAGCGTCCACGTGCAGCCCGTGCCGCAACCTGGTGCGGTCAGATTCTGCGAGTAGGTTACCCCGAACTTCCCTTGCGGCAGCACTCCGCCCGTGTCGATCGCAAATGCGTTCACGATAAAGGTGTACGTAAAGCCGATCGCCGTGTTGTTGGTCAGGTCGGTCACCGTGACCGTGGCGCTATAAGACCCCGCCGCCGTTGGCGTTCCCGTTACCACCCCCGCCGTGCTCAAGTTCAATCCCGGCGGCAGGTTCGTAGCCGTCCAGGAGTAATTCCCGCTCCCCCCGTATGGGTGGAAGGTGTACGAGTAACCTGTCCCCACCGTCCCCTTGGGTACCGACCCCTGGTCGAGCGGCGCCGTGTTCACGAACGTGTACCACACCGGCCGGTCGAACACCGTCCCCGCGCTGTCGGTCACCCGAAGCGATGTCGAATAGAACCCCGGAGTCACCACCACGCCGAGGAACCCGCCCGTCGTCGTCGTCGGGAAATTGGTCGGCAGCAGCGGCGCGTCCTGCACGCGCATCCCCGGTATCGGAGTCGCCGCCGGCGTGTACGAGAAATGATACGGTGGGACTCCGCCCGTTACCGTCAACTGGTCCGTGATGTTCCCAATCAGACTCGGTCCCCTGGTCGGCCCGTAGTTCAACGCCAGCGGCGGCGGCGCTCCGGTAGCGTAAACCACCACGTTGAATTGGCGCGTATACCAGTTGCCCAAAGAGTCCTGCACCTTCAGTGTGAAGTAGTACGTGCCGGTGGACGCCGGCGTACCGCTCAGCACGCCGTCCGCCGTCAGGCTCAAGCCCGGCGGCAGGTACTGGAAGGGCATAAGGCTCCAGGTGACGGAGCCCACCGCCCCGTTGGCCGTCAGGGTCTGGGTGTAAAGCGTACCCACATTGGTGTATGGCAGCGTACCGCCAGTCACCGGCACTACCGAAGATACCAGCATGGTAATGGCGCGGACCGCGTAGTTTGCCGGGTTTATCTGGTCGGCCGCCCGCACCACGAAAGAGTACGTCCCCACCGTGGTGAGCGTGCCGCCTAGCATGCCACCGCTCGTGAACGTGAGTCCGGGCGGCAGACTCCCGCCGATTAGACTCCACGTGTAAGACGGCACACAGCACGCGGAATACTGCTGGCTGAAGCCTCCCAACGAATAGGGGCCTTGCACGTTGCCCTGATTGATGGTGATGGTGGTCCCACTCGCCCCGTTCACAAACCAGCCGATGGTGATCTGGAAGGTCTTGCCGCCGGCATCCGTCACCAGGAACACGGAACTGAAACCGCCGTTCTCCGTCGGCGTTCCGCTGAAGCCGATGCCCTGTGCGTTGCCCGTCGCCGTAAGCCCGCCAGGCAGACTCCCGCCGATCAACTGCACGCTGTACGGCGCGGTTCCGCCCGTGAGCCGGTAAGTCGTCGAATACGCCTGTTGATAAGTCGGGTTTGGTTGGCCGACGCCGCCCATGCCCACACCGATATCGGTGATCTTCAACTTGAAATCCTGCGCTATGCTGACGCCATTGGCGTCCGTCGCCACTGCATGGATGGCATAAACTCCGGCTTGCAGCGGAGAGCCATACAACTCGACGTCGGATGGCGTCACCGAAGCGATGGTGTTGCCGCTGCCGAAGCGCGCGGACATCCCCGCCGGCAAACCCGTCACGGTCCAGGTGAATGGCGCCGTGCCACCGTACCAAACACCCAACGGTTTGTCGCAGAAATTGCCTACCCAGCAGTCGTCGAAATTCCCGTAGGCAAACAGCCCGGGCTGCGTCGCGGGCGCGCCGATCACGTACAGGTTCATCGTCTTCGTGTAGGAGACGTGATTGGCATCGGTGGCGGTCAGGTTGAACGAGGACCGGCCTGTTCCGCCCGTCGGCGTGCCGGAAATCACACCCGCCGGACTTACGGTCAGTCCGGAAGGCACACCGCCGCCAACAGAGAAGGTGTACGGCGCCACGCCGCCGGTCGCCGTCAACGTGTACGTGGAGTAAACCTGGTACTGCGTGGCGTTCGGCAACTGTCCGGGGCTAGTGATTTGCACCGTGTACACGCGGATCGTCGGGTTGAAACAGAAGTTGTCGGCACTGTCGGCGATGCTGAAGTTCAGCGCGTACAAACCGGCTGCGGTCGGCGTGCCGGAGAGCACTCCGCCCGAGGACAAACTCATGCCCGCGGGCACGTTCATGGACGCGCCGGCGCATGCGGCGAAGGTCACCGTCCCGCTGTTGCGCACGGGGGTCAACGTGTAGTTGAACGCCGTGCCCACGAACGCATCCGGCATCGGGTTGGTGTTGGACCGCTCTTGCAGCGTGAGGCTCGCCACTTTGACCGTGAACGTCCGCGACGACGTCGATGGGCCGCTCACCACCTGCAAGGTGAAAGAGTACGTACCCGGGATTGCGAACACGCCGGTCACCACCGCCGAAACTGCCGACGAAGTTCCCGGCTGAAAGTCCGTCCGGATCACCGTATTTGGCGGCAGCGAGCCGCCGGTCAGGCTCCACGTGTACGTGCCGGTCCCGCCTACCGCCGACAAGTTGAGCTCTGTAATCCCCACCGGAATCGTCCCGAAATCCGCGCCCGCGGTGATCGCTACCTGGGGAGCGCCGCCCGCCGCGTAGAACGATACCGTGAAAGTGCGGCTGTACGTAGCGCCCGTCGAATCCGCCACGTTAATGGCGAAGGAGTACTGCCCGGTCACCGTCGGAGTTCCGGATAGCACTCCGGCGGAAGACACCGTGAACCCCGGCGGCAGGTAATTGTACGGGGCCAGAGACCAGGTCAAGGCGCCGGTTCCCCCGGTCGCTGTCAGAGTCTGCGTATACAGGGTCCCCACGTTGCCGAACGGCAGGCTGCTGTTCGTCACGATGGAGAGCAGCGACGAAACCACCGTCAAAGTAAACTGCCGGACCGCAACCCTCGCCGAATTGCCGGCATCGACCGCCTG
>JAPKZC010000555.1 GCA_026394025.1 Candidatus Solibacter sp. | reverse complement strand
TCCGGCGTCGAAGGCTACGTCGAATCCATCGCCACCGGGCTCATGGCCGGCATCCACGCCGCCGCTCTCGCCCTCGGCGAGACCCCGCGCCCCCTGCCGCGCCCTACCGCCCTCGGCTCGCTCTGCCACTACGTCTCCGCCGCCGACCCAAAGGGCTACCAGCCCGCCAATATTACCTTCGACCTCCTGCCGCAACTTGACGAGGCCACCCGTCAACGCCTGCGTCGCGACAAGAAAGCCCGCCACGCACTCGTCTGCCGGCAGGCGCTCGATGCCCTCGAAGAGTATCGCCATGCCCGCGTCTGAACTCCAACGCCAGATCGCTCTCTACCTCGAAGATCTCGCCCGCGCCGGCAATTCCGCCCACTCCATCCGCGCCTACGATGCCGATCTGCGCCAGTTCCTCTCCTACCTTTCTCCCCCCGATCTCGCCCCGCCCGCCCCGCCGGACATCGATCTCCTGCTCCTCCGCGAGTGGCTGGCCTCGCTCTACCACGACCAACTCGCCGCCGTCACCCTGCGCCGCAAACTCGCCGCCGTCCGCGGCTTGTTCCGCTTCATGTTGCGCGAAGGCGTCGTCCCTCTCAATGTCGCCCGCCTCGTGCGCACCCCGAAGGCCCCCCAGAAACTGCCCGAGGTGATGACCGCCGAGCAGGTCAATGTGCTCCTGGACGCCGTCGCCGCTGGTAAACTGGAGCGTCCCCTGCCCGCGCGGGACCGCGCCCTCTTCGAACTGCTCTACGGCTGCGGCATCCGCGTCAGTGAATTGGCCGGCCTCAACCTGGAAGATATCGATCGCTCCGATGGCTGGCTCCGCGTCCGCGGCAAAGGCAAGAAGGAGCGTCAGGTGCCGCTTCCCGGTAAGGCCGCCGAGGCGCTGGAGAGCTACCTCGGCGAACGTCCCGTGGTGCGCGAGGAGCGTGCCGTTTTCCTCAATCACCGCAACTCGCGCCTCACCACTCGCGGTATCGGCGGCATCGTCAAGCTCTACGCCACCTATCTCGCCGGCGACCCCTCGGTGCACCCCCACAGCTTCCGCCACGCCTACGCCACCCACCTGCTGGCCGATGGCGCGGACCTGCGCGCCATCCAGGAACTCCTCGGCCACGCCCGCCTCTCCACCACCCAGAAATACACCCAGGTGTCGCTCACGGACCTCATGGCAGTCTACGATAAGGCGCACCCCAAAGCATGATCCCCGGTTTTCGAAAAGAGATCCGCCCCATGCTGCGCCTGGCCGCGCCGCTTGCCATGGCCGAACTCGGCTGGATGTCCATGGGCTTCGTCGATGCCCTCATGGCCGGACGCCTCGGCGCCGCCGCCATCGGCGCCGGTAGCCTCGGCAACATGCTCTTCTTCCCCCTCGCCATCTGCGGCACCGGCATGCGGGCTGGCATGGATACCCTGGTCGCGCAATCGTTCGGTGCCAGGGACGATGCTGCCTGCCGCCGCACCCTGGTCCAGGGTCTCTGGATCGCGCTCGCGGTTGCCCCCGTCGTCGCCCTGCTTCTCGCCCTCACTATCCCCCTGCTGCGCGCCATCGGCACCAACCCGCGCGTCATGGAATTGCTCGGCCCCTTCCTCCACGCGCTGCTCTGGGGTGTGCTCCCCCTGATGTG
>JAPKZC010000708.1 GCA_026394025.1 Candidatus Solibacter sp. | reverse complement strand
CCGTTAGGCACCGGCTCTCCACAGTCAAGTGCTCCGAACAGAAAGAAGACCTTGGTCTTCGGATAAGCGAGCACTGCGCCCGGATGCACCACGCTGTCATCCAGCAGTTGCGCCGCCGTAGGTTGTGCACTGACCTGCTTGCAAACGGCATTACTGGGTCCCAACATGCATCCGGGCGTACATTCCATCGCGCCCTTTGGCACGATGCTCGAACAGAGCGCCGTCCACTCGGGAGACGCCTGAGCGGCGCAGACGTAGTCCAGCCGGGCGACTGGCGGACCGGAGCTGAGGACCGCAACGTCGAGAATCTCGCCACGCCCGTAAGTGGTTAAGGCGTAGCCGATTTCCGCCGAGCCACCCGAGTTGCCCGTTGCCACGAACTTGCCCCCGGTATGAATGCGGTCTCGAATCCACGTCAGCAGGGTTGCGTAGCGGCAGGCTTCCTTTTTCATCCCGCCTTCTTGCGTAGGCCAACCGCCATCCCACGCCCTGTCCACCACCCGGAAACCCATCGCTGCCAACTCAGTGACCAGCTTCTGGCCGCCTTCCTGGCCGCCATAGAAACCACCGCCGTTGCCGCCGCTTCCCAGGACCACTGTGCCCCGGACCTGCTTAGCGGCCGCCGGTTCGATGACGCGAACCTGGGCGCGGAGATCCTTGAGTTCAGGGCAACTCACCACAACCACCCGGCAAGCTGTCCGGTCTGCGGGGCCCGCGCCCGCAGGGCACGCATCCGGTAACTCCACGACCTTGCCCAGCGGCGCCGCCACGGTCGATGCTGTCAACAGCAGAGCAATCCAAAGTACCCTAAATCGCATAAGTCCTCGCTCACAGAAAATGATACTCTTGTGCTTCATTAACGCCAAGGAACACCAATGATAAAAGCCCTTGTAGGAATCCTGATCGTAGCAGCTTCGCTCATTTCTGTCCCGGCCGTCGCGCAGAATCCGGAAGATCAGAAAAAGATCCAGGAGATCCGCGCGAAACGTGATCGAGGCGAACAACTCAGCGCTGAAGACCGTGCGTTCATCCAGCGCGTGACGGCGCAGCAAAACCAGAAAGGCGCGCAGCAGAAACAGAATCCGCAGCGCGCCGCGCAAAACGAGAAATGGGTCAAGGAGCATCCGCCGCGCGAATCAATGGGAATGATCGCGCTCACTGATCTGGGCAAGGGCACGTACAAAGGAGAGCAGGGAGGCCTTTACCCCGGAGGCGAGAACGTGCCGCCGCCGGCTCACCTTAAGGCCGGATTGAAAATGGCAGAACAGATCGTCCCGTTAGACCGTGATGGCAAAGCCTCGCCCGACGGGAAGATCGTGCTGATGTCGGTCGGCGTGTCGAACACTACCATGGAGTTCCAGTTCTTTCAGAAATTGGCGGCGGCGGACAAGGCGCTGAATCCGCACCTGGTGAATGTAGACGGCGCACAGCCGGGGCAGGCCGCCGATCAGGCCGCCAATCCGCAATCGAACTATTGGCGGGTGGTGGATCAGCGCATGAGTAGTGCTGGGGTATCCAACGCTCAGGTGCAGGCGCTCTGGATCAAGGAAACGTATCCGCTCTATGATGGCCAACTACCGTTTCCTGGCGAGGCGAAGAAACTGCAGGGTTGGCTGGTCGACATTCTGCACACGACGAAAGCACGCTTCCCGAATCTGAAAATCGCGTACCTTTCGAGCCGCGTCTATGCCGGATTTGCATTGAGTGCGGCGAATCCGGAGCCCTTCGCCTATGAGTTCGGCTTCTCCAATAAATGGGTGATCGCCGACCAGATTGCCGGAAAGCCTGAGTTGAACTGCGATCCAGCGAAGGGAGCAGTGCGGGCCCCATGGATCGCGTGGGGGCCTTACATGTGGGCGGATGGCGTAAATGGACGCAAAGATGGCTTGGTGTGGCTTCGCGAGGAGCTTGGACAGGATGGAATGCATCCGTCCAATTCCGGAAGAGAGAAAGTTGCCAAGTTACTGATGGAATTCTTGAAGACCGATCAGACTGCGAAGTCGTGGTTCCTGGGAAGGTAATTCAATATGAGACTACACTACACGGCGGCGATTTTCTTGCTCTTTACCACGGTTGCGCTGTTAGGCCAGCCCCAGCAACGCCCCAACTCCCAACAAATGGAGGAGCGGCGGAAGCAGTACATGAAAGCGAATCCTCCGCAATCATCGATTGGGCTGATTCCATTGACCGAGCTGGGAGGCGGGACCTACAAAGGCGAAGCCGGCGGCTTGTATCCTGGCGGAAAAAACGTGGCACCGCCGGAGCACGTGCAGGCCGGGCTGAAGATCGCGCGTGAAATCGCTCCGTTGGACGCCGAAGGCCGCAAATCACCGGACGGCAAGATTGTCCTTCTCGCAATCGGTTTCTCGAATCCCAGCATCGAGTTTCCGGGGTTTCAGAAGCGAGTAACCGAGGATCCGGACGTCAACCCACGCATTGTCGCCGTAAACGGCTGCGTGGGGAGCCGCGCATCGAAGGAGCAGGCAGACCCCGGTTCGCGCTATTGGAAAGAACTGGAGCAGCGCTTGTCCGCGACCGGCGTCACCGCCCGCCAGGTGCAGGTGCTCTGGATCAAAGAGGTGATCCCGGGCGCAGTCGGATTTCCGGATATGGCCCGGCAACTGTCGAGCGACCT
>JAPKZC010000669.1:3466-4431 GCA_026394025.1 Candidatus Solibacter sp. | reverse complement strand
GGGGCAACGCCGAGAGCCGCCGAAACCGGTCGAACTTGTTCGAACCCGCATGGGGCCGACTGCCCGCCCTATGAAATCACGGGACTTAGACCCTCATTTTTGCGCCGGAAAGTAGCTATCGGATTTCAGTTTCGAGGTGGTTGGCGTTGACTTCAGGTTCCTGGACCGGTGCGCGCGGATTCTTGAGTGGGCAACCCTGAACGGCGTCGACCGAAGTGGGGACTACAAGGCCGCCTCATGCACGCGAACCACGAACCATCCTCGAGAGGCCGAAGGCTTCCCCGCGGTGTGCGGCGCCACCGGATGGAGTGCAGACCGGCGTCCCGGACGGCTCAATCGAGCAGGCGAGAGGGATCGATGGTTTTGAATGCCGCGAGATCCCAATTCATCAATAAGCTCTGATCCATGGTGCACCGGACCACAACCTGATAGGCGGGGGGTACGCGTGTGAGATTGTCCTTCCTGAACTGACGCTGCAACAGGCGCAGACTCGCAACGCTGGAGAAGAACTCCATGGCGGCCTGCGCCCCCGCACCCCCCATACCCGAGATGATGACGGTTTGGGCCTCACTTTCCGGCCTGGGCCCGCTTGGAACGACCGTTATCAACCCGTAGACGACGCTGGTCCGTCCTCTCTCATCGTGCTTGGGCAGAAATGCAGGCTTTGAAGGCTGGCCTTCGGCCGGGGCACCGCTGATTACTTCGTCAGATGTGCTTGTGTCATTTTGGATCGTAAACGGTGTATTCCTTAGAACCCGCGCGGCGTAGGTGCTATAGCTCGGCGCGCCTATGAGCAGCACGTTTCGGCTGCGCAGGACGCTGGGACGAATACTTGCCTCTTGCAGCAGTTGGAAAGGAACGCCGGCACTGGAGAGTGTCTGCGCCGCGGTGACGGCGGCCACCGCGTCGCCGAACAATGGGGACCACTGGCGCAACATGTACAGCCGGCCAACGGGATTGAGCCA
>JAPKZC010000669.1:0-3407 GCA_026394025.1 Candidatus Solibacter sp. | reverse complement strand
TCCTTCAACCATTCTTCAACCTCAGGCGGCGCGGGCTTGGATCTCGCGACCTCAGGTGGCAAGTCGAGGTGCCGAAAGGTCACCGACAAAGGTGTCCCCAACACGACAAGCACGTTCCCATCCGGGCGTAACAACGGACCCCAGAACTCCCGAACGACCGGATCAGTCCGTCGGGCCGGGACGAAGGTGAAAAACGCAGCACCTGCCAGCGCCGCTCCAATCAATGCGCAAATGACGGGGAGCGCCCAGGTTCGCGTCCTCGCAGGCACTGGCTTGGGAAATTTCAGTCTGAGGGCCTCCGCGCGTTGACCGCCCGTATTCGACTTCACATACGTGGGGACATAGGAGCCCTTATGAAAGCTGATGCGAATGATGGCATCCGAACCCTCTGATTCATAGAATTGGTCGAGTTTAATCCGCATGTCGCGCGCTCGTCCGCGGACCGTCGAGTCCTCCGTCGGCGAGAAGTTGTTGGGGCGGCCGAGCGCATCCACGCCAATCGAGTATTCGGTAATCTCATCGCCGCGCCCAGCCATCTCGATACTGCATACGTAGGAAAGAAATTTCCTGAGCAGGTCGGCCCGCGCAAACACTTGGCTCTGCAAAACACGATCCAAAGCCTCCTGCTTTTCTCGGCAGTCCAGGGGTTGTGTGGGCGAGGTCATCTCGAGTCCTCAACGTGACGACAATATTTTAGACCGCATCAACGCTTATGTCTACCGCGGCTTCCGACGGTTCCCGGCGGCCGGTCTGCGCCCGCATCACAGGCCGACCCTTGGGGGGACACAGGCTGCACCAGAACAGACGCCCCGGAGCGCGGGAGAGGCACCCCCGCCCTCCCTCCACGCTCTCCGTTATCCGACGTTATCTGGATCTGACCATGTGTCTTCAGCACGGAAAATGCTAACCGGTTTACAGCGTTCACGCTACGGGCGAGTTGCTTGCGTTACGTAACGTTTCATTACGGCTATCGCACTTGACGGACATTCCGCCGTGTTCGAGCATGAGCCAGGTACCGCGGAAATTCCAAGCGATCCTCGATACATCCCGCGCGGCAATTTAAAGTTAGGCCGGGCCGACGTGGTTTTGTCGAGAGGCATGAGCGGAGGCGCCACTTCCGCCACGATATTACGCAGCTATATTGCGTTGCTTTCGGATCGCGCCGGGACATGCCGGATATCCGCGAAGCCGCGGCTGGCCCCGTCCCGTCGTCTGCGGCCGCCTTTTGAGAGGAAGCTCTATGTACACGAGAAGGCAATTCGGAGAACTCGCACTGGGCGCTCTACCCGCGATGGCGTTTGCCGCCAAGATCAAGTCCAAAGTGAAGGGCCTTAGTCTTGGGATGCAAAGCTACACATTTTACAGCGCTTATACTCCCAGCACTCTGCCAACGGACATTCTGGATACCATGATCAATAGCATGGTGGAGAATGGCCTCGGCACAGTTGACATCTACAACGGGATGATCGAACCCAAGGAGTTGGTCGCGGCGGCGCGGGGCGGAATGGGCCGCGGTCGCGGGGCAGGCGGTGGAACTCCGCAAGGCGGTCCTCCGCAAGTCGGCTCTCCCCAGGGTGCCCCCCCGCAGGGTGGCGGCCCCAGAGGAGGCGCCGGCGGGCGGTCGTCGGAGGCTCGCGAAGCGCTCAACAAATGGCGGAAGGAGGCTCCGAAGAGTTTCTTTGAAGACATCCGTCAGAAATTCACCAAGGCCGGCATCGAAGTCTGGGCCACGAGCGGTTATTCGGGCCAGTCGGAAGAGGAACTCGATCGCGCCTTCGAGATGTCCCAGTTGATGGGGGCGAAGATGGTCGTGGTGATGGGAGGGAATGCCGAGCTCCTAAAGACCGTTGCGCAAAAACGGGACATGCTGGTAGGCCTCTCGGGCCCTACTCGCACTCCCCAGGGGTATGTGGAGGCTTTGAATGCCTCGAAGAACTTTAGGGCCGCGCTGGACATCGGAGACACGACTCCCAGTGGTTTCGATTCACTGTCGTTCGTGCGCGAGAATCCCGAGAAGATCGGCCTGCTGTACCTCAAAGACAAGAAGAAGACCGGCGCTAGCGTTCCATGGGGCGACGGCGACTCGCGGGTGGCCGAGATTCTGCGGCTGGTGAGAGACAAGAAGTACCCCATCCGCTGCATGGTCGATAACGACTACCCGACCACCACGAACCGCTCCGACGATGTGAAGCGAAGCATCGATTGGGTCAAGAAGACTCTGTGAAGCCGATCCCCTTCGGGGCGGGTTTGCTGTTTCCGTAGAAGTTCGCTTCGTTACGTGACGTTTTGTTACCACACGCGCACTGGACGAACGTTGAGTGTGCATCGGAACATGGGTACAAATCGACCGGAGGCCGTCGGAGGGCGCGTCAACTGTAGATGGGAGTTCGAGCCTTGAAGATAGCGGCAAGACAGCGGGTCCAACGGAGGACCGCGAAGGTTCCTGCGGGCCAGATGGGAGTGTCCGGCCTCAATTCATACGAAATCTCGAAACTCGGGCAGGTCAGCGGACGACGCGTCTGATCGCCCACGCAACGGTTCAAAGGTGTACGCGGACGCGGAAAGTCAAGATGCAATCTATGTTTTTGAAGTTTGGTGAATGTCTCGATTCCACTGACGGTTTGGGTCCGGGAAGAGCCGGCAGACTCCTGAGATTCTTGATCGGTTTGACTGCGTTCATGAGTTCCGGCGCGGTCGCCTGGGCCGCATCCCCCCTCGCGATCGGAAGCCCTATGCCTGCGTTCGAGCTCATGGGCACGGACGGCGCGATGCACAGAACACAGGATTGGAAAGGCAGCCGCGTCCTGGCGGTTGCGTTCCTGTGCAACCACTGTACAGAGTCGCAGCTTTATGAATCCCGCCTCGACAAGCTCGCTACCGACTACGCTTCCAAGGGCGTGATCGTGGTGGCGATTCAATCGAGCAATCCGAAGGCCTTCACCGATGACGACCTTGCCTGGTCCGATGCGGGCGAGAGCCTCGACGACATGAAGGAGCGTGCCAGTCTGTGGGGATTCCACTTCCCGTATCTGTATGATGGCGATACCGGGTCGGTGGCAACGGCCCTAGGGGCCACGGTTGCTCCGTCGGTCTTCATCTTCGATCAGAACCGGAAGCTGCAATACCGGGGCAGGATTGATGGCGATCCGGCCGCCGGTCCGGCAACGGTGCGTAACGCTGCCGCGGCAATCGACGCCATTCTTGCCGGGAAGCGGGTGGTTGTGCCCACGACCGTCGCGCGCGGATGTGCGCTTCGTCTGGGCGCAGGGGCGGCAGTTACCGCTCCGGCCGAAACGGGTAAAGTGAGTCTCTCCATGGCCACCGCGGAAGTCCTCGGCCAACTGCGCCGTAACCCGACGGGCGAGCTCCTGATGGTGAACTTTTATGCGACCTGGTGCGGGCCCTGC
>JAPKZC010000935.1 GCA_026394025.1 Candidatus Solibacter sp. | reverse complement strand
ACCGTGGTGGCCTGGACCAGGTTGCCATAGTTCAAATTGATGGCATCGACGACGGATTGGGGGCTGTTATCGGCCGGGGTGATCCTGTAATTCTGATTGCCGACCACCAGAGTGAACGTGGTGGGTGTGCCCGCCGGAACCTGCGCAACGTTCCAGTTCGCGGTGGACATGCTGGTTTCGTAGGAGCCGATGCTGGTGACGCCGATGGAGTAGTTGCCCTCCCGCGCTCCATCCGCCACGTTCACGTCCACCACATTGGAGTTTGAGACCGAGGCCTGGAACGCCGGCCCGCCGAGCGCCGCGGCGATGTTCTGTACGGCTGTCTGAAGCAGGGTGAACTTGGTGTCCAGCTTGGTTAACTCCTCGGATTGAGTGGTCAGGGTGGCCTTGTTCTTGGTCAACACCTGAATGGGCAGCCCGGCGATCGCTACGGCGCGGCTGATCACGTTGGCAAAATCCGACGAAAAGGCGCTGGCGCCCTTGAAGACTGCGCTGCTGGTAGTTCCCATAAAATACTCCAGGGCCGGCATAGAACAGATCGTCCTATCCGGCCCGAAGCTTTAGTTGTACCGAAAAATTGTCCGGCCGCTCCCTTAAAACCTGAGGAGCAATCGGTTGGCCGGCGAAAGCGCCTACCCCACAAAAACGATACCAACGTGGGACAGACGCTTTCGTCGGTCAACCCTGCGAAAGCGGCGGAAGAGCTGCCCGCAAGGGCTGCCCTTCCGCCGGGTTACCAGTTACGATTAGCCTCTCAGGAGGGCGAGAACCGCCTGAGGAGCGGAATTAGCCTGGGCCATGGCAGCGATGGAAGCCTGCGACAGTACCTGGGCTTTGGTGAGGTTGGCCGCCTGCTGCGCCACGTTGGCGTCGCGCAAGTAGGATTCGGCAGCCGAGAAGTTGGTGATCTGGGATTGGGCCAGGTTCACCGCGTAGTACAACTGGTTTTGGCCTTTGCCGACGGCGGCTTGGGCGGCGCCCAGTTTGCCGACAGCCGTGGCCAGCGCGGTGACGGCCGCCTTCGCCGCCTCCTTGGTGTCCACCTGCATGTTGGCGCCTTCGCCGTTCGCCACCGAGGAGCGTTGGGTCGCCGTGCCGGCATTGAGTCCGTCGGCATTGGCAGTGGCTGACAGGCCAACCGTGAAACCGCTCAGTGAACTGACGAAGTTGATCTTCTCCGCGCCAGCCACGTTTTCTTTGACAGCCACGATCTGCTGCAACGCCGGGTTGGACGTGCTCTGTTGAAGTTGGGTGTTGATATAGGCGACCGCATCGTCGATGCTGGCGCCCGCGCGATTGGTGGCGGTGTTGTTTTGCAGCGTGATGGTCTTCGTCTCCAGCACCCCGTTGGCATCCGTGGCCGAGAAGGTGAGGGCTTGTTTGTCGTTCCCGTACTTCATGGCCGCGAACGTGAACGCTGTGGAATTGGAGATTCCGAAGGCTTCCGTCGCGCTCATGGAGGTGCCGGTGGACGACGCAGCGGCGCCGACGAAAGTAGAGCCGGCGACCCCGAACCCGGTGTTTTCCGTGTGCGAGAATAGCTGGCCGCTGTTGGTGGCCCCGGTTCCAAAGCCGAGATTGGCGAGGCCGGTATTGCCCCCAACCGCGCTGGTAGTTACCGAAGAGGCCAAGCCGGTAGCGACGGACGTCAGGGTCAACTTCCTGGTGGCCGCATCCCAACCCGCGGTAACCAAGCCGGTGAGTGCCGATCCGGTGATCGCAGCGTTGACAGCCGCCAGGAACACGGTTGCGTCATTATAGGTCGCGGGGCCCACCGTCAGCGTCACCGCGCTGCCGCCATCGACCGCAACCTTGAACTGGTCGCTGGTGCCGCCCGCTACCACGATGGTTGACGTCGCGGAGAGACTGCCGGCTGTCACCGTGGACGATACGGCGCCGGAGGTTGCGGCTGCCGCCGCGCCTTGTCTACAACGTCCGCGATCGAGCTGTTCTGGCCCGCCACCGAGACTGGCGACGCCAGATTCAGCGTGGCGTAGGCGCTGTTGGCGGTGGCGTTGAAACTCACCGACGAATTGGCGCCCTTGGTAGTGGAGGCGATGCTGATTTTGTAGTCGTTGGACACCGTCACCGCGGCATCCGCGCCGAACGCGCTCTGAATCTGCGCCGCGATGGCTGCCGCCGTGACGGGTGCATCGGCCGTGCCGGAGGTCGAGCCCGCGATCAGGCCAATGTTCGTCATGCCGGTATTGGTTCCGCCGGCGGCGGTGCCGTGGTTGGTGCCCGCGGCAAGGCCAAGAGTCGCCAGGGCACTGTTGGTGGCGCCCGCGCTGACCGTCACCGCGGAAGCAGCGCCGGTAGTCGCGGAAGTGAAAGTCAGGGCATTTGTGCCCGCCGCCCAACTCGCGGTCACCAAACCGCTGAGTGCCGATCCGGTGATCCCGGCGTTGACAGCCGCCAGGAACGTGGTTGCGTTGTTATAGCTGGCCTGGGCTACCGTCACTTGAACCGAGGCGCCGCCATCGACCGCAATATTGATGTTCTCGTGGGTGGCGTCGATCACCACGGGGGAACCAACGATATTGGCCGACGTCACCGTCGACGCAATTTTGCCCGCAGTGGCGTAAGTGGTAGCGCTGACGGCAACCGAAGAGGTGGCGCCGGCAGTCGCGGAGGTCAAGGTCAGCGCGTTGGTAGTCGCGTCCCAACCCGCCGTCACGAGGCCGTTGAGGGCCCCTCCACTGATCGCACCCTGGACAGCGGTCAGGAAACTGCCTGCCGTGGCGTAGCTGCCATCGGCAATCGTCAGCGTGGTCACAGCCCCGCCATCGACCGCAACACTGAACTTGTTGCTATTGGCGGCGGCCGACACAACGATGGGAGAACCCGCGAAATCGCGAGCGGACGTCACCGTCGAGGTTCTCGCGCCCGCGGTGGCGACAGAACCGGAGAGACCCAGCGTGATGGCCTGGTTGTTCACCACGCCATTGTTGATGACCGTGATATCGAGCTTGCGATTGGTTGCCACGATATCGACCGAGCCCGCGCCGGTGCCGATGGCAGCGCTGCTGGTGGCGCTGGCTGCCACGGCGTGTGCGCCGGCAGTCATGTCGATGCCCGTAAGCGCGAGCGAAGCCTGCCCGTTGAGAGAGACCTCGAGGCCGGAGGCCAAGCCCGCCGTAGTCGCATTGCCTGTCACGGTTGCCGCACTATAAGCCGTGCCGGCGGTAATCTTGGTGTAGTCGGCATTTCCCGAGCCGTCAGCCAGGAACGAGCCGAGACCCAGCAGATTCGCGGAGTCGCCCGTCACCTGAATATTGAAGCCCTGCCCGCTGGCGGTGTTAAAGCTCAGTGTGCCGCCGACGGTGCTCGAACCGGACATGGTCAGGCCAGCGGCTTGCAGTGCCGCCGAACCGGCGAACTGGTTTTCCAAATCGGTGATGGCGGCGCTGGTGCTCACCTGGCTGGCCGTGTTGACCTGCAAGGTCACCGGACTGGCGAGTCCGCCGCCGGTAACGACCAGTTTCACGGTCTGGGCCGCACTGAAATTGCCCGCTTTGGTGACGGCGCCGGTCACCGTGGTCGCGGCGGTCCCGGAGACAGCCGTACCTTTGGCAACGCCGCCGACGGTGGTCACGTTGCCGAGCAGAGCGTTGGCCATCTGGTCGCCGGCCTGCACCTGGAACGCCGCCGTGCCGGAACTGAACGCCAGTTGCTGGCCGCCGGAGGAATCGGTGTGAAGGCTGGCGATGATGTTGGCATTCTTGAACGCCGTGGCCGCGGCCGTGGTGCCGTTGCCGGCGGATTGAATGGCGCCGTTGAGGGCCGTTACCAAGGTGGCCACGTCGGTCACGCCCGCCAGATTCACTGCTACCCCAACCTTGCCGGCATCGGAGAAGCCGGCTCCCGAGAACTGGAAGGCGGCATAGCCCGCGGTGGCTTGCTGGTTGAGGTTGACGCCGGTGACGTTGCTCACAATGTTCTGCACCGAAGTGGCCGAAGTGGAGCCGATATCGGTACCGGAATGGGTTCCGCTCAGGGTGCCGCTGGTGAGGTTCACCGCGACCATGCCCCGCATACCCAAGCTCTGGCTATCCACCGCGGATTGCGTCAAGCCCAGAGTGACAATTCCGTTTTGGAGGGAAGAACTGCCGCTGCCCGCGCCCAGGAAGACGTCCAGGTTCTTGGCAAACAGGCCGCCCGTGTTCAACCCGATCGATTGCGCCTGGCGATCGATTTCGGAAAGAGCGTTCTGGAACTCGGCGTTCAGCACTGTGCGGTTGCCGGTGAAGGTGCCGGAAGCCGACTGCGTTGCCAGGGTCTTCAACCGATCTAGGATCAAGGAGATGTTGTTCATACCGCCGTCCATGATCTGGAGCTGGGCCGTGGCGTCGTTGCCGTTGGCTACGCCCTGGGTCAACTCGGCGACCGTGCTGCGGAATTTATTGGCGACCGCGAGGCCCGCCGCGTCATCACCCGACTGGTTGATCCGGTAGCCGGAGGTCAACTGCTGGATGGTCTTGCTCTGGAAGTTGCTGTTGACGCTCAGGTTCTGCTGGGCGACAAGGGAGTTTACGTTCGTCTGGATGGAAAGCATTTTGAAGTCCTTTCAAATTTGGTACCGGCATCTTGCCGGACACCACCCTTTTCGGCCGGGTCTGGAATAATATGAGTGGCGTGTGAAATTCTTTTGAGGTGCGGGGAGGTGGGGCCAAACGGGAAACACGTTCAGCGCAGAGAAAACCAAGGCAAGAGTCTTCTTGCCGTTCACGCGACACCGCCAGGTTGTCCCCAGGCTCCATTACCTTCGTTCCCAGAGCGCTCTCATGTACTGCTTTCCTTGGTTTTCTTTGCGCATATCTCGGCGTCTCTGCGTGGAAGTCTTCTTGGCGTTTGGTTCCGGCTTCGTATCTAACCTTTCAGCAGGGCAAGAACGGTCTGGGCGGCGGAGTTGGCCTGCGCCATGGCGGCTACGGAAGCCTGCACCAGTATCTGGGATTTGGTGAGATTGGCCGCTTCGGCAGCCACGTCAGTATCGCGGATGCGCGAATCGGCCGACAAGAGATTGGTGACCTGGGACTGTGACAGGTCGATCGCATAACTTAACTGGTTCTCGGCCTTGCCGACCACGGCTTGGACGGCTCCGAGCGCACTGACGGCGCCGGTGACGGCGGTCAGCGCCAGCAGGGCGGCATCTTTGTCGGCAACCGACGTGCTGACCTGGGAGAGAACCGCGAAGGAGGCTTCGGAAGCCGCCACCCCGGCATTCAGTCCGTTGCCATTGGCCGAATCGCCCACGGTCACATGGAATGAACGCAGGCTGCTCAGGAAGGCGATCCGTTCCTCACCGCCGACGTTCTCTTTTACGGCCACGATCTGTTGCAGGGTGGAGCCACCCAGCAGGAGTTTGGCATTGATGTCCGCGATGGCCTCGTCAATGCCGCGGCCGTTCCGGCCCTGATCGTTATTGCGCAGCGTGACGATTACGGTTTGCAGGATGCCGGCGATATCGGTGGCCGAAACGGTAATGGTCTGACTTTCGCTCCCGTAGGAGAGAGCGGTGAAACTCAGGGAAGAAACGGCTGTCGTGCCGGTGGGCTCGATGGTGGTGCTGGCTGCCTGCGCCACGGTCAAGGGCGTGGTGAACGCCGCGCCGCTGGTGCCAAAACCAAGGTCTGCGAACGCGCCGCTGGTCCCTGGGTTGATGCGGAAAAAGGTATTGTTGCTGGAGGCGATGGTGAGGTTGGCGCCAGTGAACGTGGCCACCAGGCCGGCGGCCTGCAAAGCCGGATTGGCGGCAAATGCGTCGTTAAGCGTTTGTTGGAGATTGGCTCCGGAACGGGAACCGGGAAACACGGCATCGCCGCCCGCCAAGTCGATGCCGGGAATGGCAATGGAGGGTCCGCCATTGAAGGAGAACTCCAGGTGCGCGATGCCCGTCGAAAGCGTATTGTCGTAGGCGGTTCCGGAAATGCTGGTGTAGTCCACGGCGCCACCGGCACCGGCCAAAAACGAACCCAACCCGAGGGCGTCGGCGGCATCGCCGGTGGCCTGCACGCTGAATTTTTCGCCGCGCGCGTTGGTGAAGGTGAGCGGCCCCCCGGGCGCGCCGCTGACGGAGATTCCGGCGGCGTTCAATTGGGCGGGGGTGTTGACCAGCGCGGCAAGGTCGGTAATGGCCAGCGCGGTGGTGATGGAAGCCGGATTCAGCGTGATATCCACCGGAGCAGGCAGGCTGCCCCCGGTAATCCTGACAGTGACGTTGGTGGGGACGAACACGGCGCCGCCGGCGGCCGTAGCGACGCCCGCCACGGTGGTGGCGAGAGCGGCGCCGGCGGCGCCATTCAGATGGCCCATGAGGGCATTGGCCATGACATCACCCGCCTCCACCTGGAATGGAGTGTTGGCCGAAGTGAACGCCAGTTGCCGGCCGTTGTAGGCCGACGCCACAATGCCGGCCTGGGCGAAAGCCGCGGCGGCCGGCGTGGCGCCGCTGGCGGCGATCTGGATGGCGGAATTGATGGCGGCAGCCAGGCCGGCGAGCGAGGTAACGCCCTGCAAGTTGACCGAAACCTCAACCCGGTTGCCATCGGAAAAGCCCGGACCGGAAAAACAAAAATCGGTGTAGCCCGGAGTTGCGGTGGTGTTGCCCGGATCGAGCACAATCTGGGCCACGGTATGGTCCAGGGAGGTGGGGCCGATGTCGGCACCGCCGGCCACTGCCTGCATGCCCTTGGCGCCCCCCAGGCCCAAGCCCCGCGCATCCACCGCCGAGGCTCGCAAATCGACATTCACAGTCACGCCGGACGCTCCTCCGCTGCCGCCCACAAAGACCGAGAGAAGCTGCGCGAATTCGCCATTGGAGTTGAGACCGATCGATTCAGCCTGGCGGTCGATTTCGGCAAGTAACGTCTGGAACTCGGAGTTCAGGGTGTTGCGGTCGCCACTGAATGTGTCCGTGGCCGACTGGCTGGCGAGGACCTTCAGCCGGTCCAGAATCTTGGATATGTTGCCGACACCGCCATCGATGATTTGCAGCCTGCTGATGCCATCGTTGAGATTGCGCACCCCCTGAATCAACTCGCTGCTGTCCGTGCGGAACCGGTTGGCAATCGCCAGACCGGCCGTGTCGTCACCGGCACGCCCGATGCGATATCCGGAGGTGAGGCGCTGAATCACGCTGGCCTGGGAGAGATCCTTTCCCGCCTCGTGTTAGAGGCCTACCGATCAATTTCTGCTAAACCGTCGCGGGCTGCGGAGTACACGGTTCCAGGCAACCGCTCCCGCACCGTCGCGGCTAAGACTGGGGCTTCGCGCGTGGGCAAGCGGTGAAGAAACCTGAGAGGCCAGGTGGCCTGTCCTGGATAGCTAGCCCGGAGGGCGGAGCCGCGCCATGAGACTCGATAGACCGGATGCGGTGGCGCCTGCCGCCCTCAGATTTTCGTCGCGGATGAGCCTAACTTCGCAAGCGATGACCGGGGTCTCGCGGGGCGCCCGGATTCCCACCTTCACGCGCGAGCGCCCGATGTGGGCTATCACAATCTCAATATCGTCGCCGATCAGAATGGTCTCGCCCTGGCGGCGCGACATCACGAGCATACGGATGCCTCTTCTGGCATCAAGGCGAACTGGTGAGAATAGTTGGATTCCGGCGCCACCGCCTGCACCGCCTTGCGATTGCGCAGGTTGACCACAATGGGCGCCAGCAGGTTGGCCGTGGGCCCGGTTTCACACACCGAAAGCACCGTCAGGCACAAGACGTCTTCCCCGATGCGCGGTGGATGCGTCTGGGGCAGGCCCAACTGGTCCAGGTCCGCGCCGCTCACCTTGAGTTTGTAGCGCGGATCGACCGCCAGAATCGGCATCGTGATGAAGCACAGGTCGGGGTCTTCAAGGCTCTGCAGATAGACGAGCGGCTCGGATTCCGTGAACGTGACCGCCACAAATCGTCGGCGGCTGTCAAAGCCCGGAAGCCCGCCCGGGAATTCGAGCTCCGACTCCGGCTCGAAGGATATCTTTCCAAAGTTCTTCGTTTCCAATACTGGCATACCACCTCGTACTGACGGGTGATCGGCGGAATTATGGAAACCTTTAGGCCAAGTCCAAAAAAACTTGAGCCAATGCGGCGTGGAGGGGGTGCGCTAGAATCAAAAGTCATGCACTACCGCCGCATCGTATGCTTTCTTCTGGGTGTATGGCTCGGGGGCGGAATCCTGATGGCCTGGTACGGCGCCCGCAGTTTCGGCACCGTGGAGGCCATCATGAATCAGTCCAACCCGGCATTCGTCGTGCAGACCAAGGATTTGGGACCGGCGGTGACCCGAATGGTGCTGCGCCACGCGGTGATGGAGCAAAACCGCTGGCTGTTCCGCAACTGGGAGATCATGCAGATCGGCCTGGCGGTGCTGTTTTTCTGCTACCTGTTGTTCGGCACCATGGAAGGCAAGTTTTCCCTGGCGGTGATGCTGAGTATGCTGGTCCTCACCTTGCTCCAGCGTGTCTTGATCTCACCCGAGTTGGGAAATACCGGCCGCACCATGGAGTACATTTCGAGCGAGCTTGCCGCCCAGGAGCGAGCCAGATTCTGGGTGCTCCATAACGCCTATCTCGCGCTGGAAGCGCTTAAGTTTGGATTAGGTTTGATTCTGGGCGTCATCGTAATGAGCCGCAAGCGCTCAGGCGACCCCATGAACCAGTTCAATATGATCGATAAAGCCAATCACCGCCATGTCAATTGGTGAGTTCGGCCGTCCCACGCTGGTCATGGCGCAATAACCTTCCGTGACCAGCAGGACCTTGTCGCCCACGCCGGCATCCACCGCATCCAGTGCCACTACGGCATCCCCGCGGTCCGTACCGTCCAGATTCAGAGGCTGAACCAGCAACAACTTGCGGCCCTCATGGCTGGCGTGCTTCTGGGTGGCGACCAGTTCTCCGATGACGCGCGCGATCAGCATGGTTCAGCTCTTCCGCGACTTGCGGTGCACCGGAGCCGGCTGCTTTGCCGCAGGTTCGGCCGGTGCCGCCGCTGTCCTTTGAACGTGAACTTCATCCACAATACCCACCACCGTGGTATCCACCGGCAGTTGTAGAGGCCGAAACGGGAAGCTGGCTTCGATACCCCGCACCCAGTACACCAGTTCGCCCGCTCCAGCCCCCGTGCAGTCCGTGCAGATCAGTTGCTTTCCCGTATTCTGTAATTCCGGCGTCAGCGGCTGCACCACCAGCATGCGGCACCCCGTCATGCCAGGATGCTTGACGGTAGCCCAGACGGAACCCACCACACGACCGAAATACATGCGCTAATCCAGGTGCACTTCGTCCACAATGCCGACGATGGCGTTGTCCACCGGAGCATCCTTGCAGCCTTCGGCCATGCGCGCGCTGCTTCCGGCGGCCGCAATCACACGCTCGCCGACGCCCGAGCCTACGGTATCCACGCTGACCACATAGCCGCTCTCGTCCTTGCCATCCGGCGAGACCGGCTTGAGGATGAGCAGCTTCTTACCTTCGAGTCGGGGGTCTTTGCGCGTGGCCACCACGGTGCCCACTACGCGGGCGAGAATCATGAGGTTCCTCGCGCCGGTTACTTACCGGCGCCTTGTGCCTGCGTCTTGCCGATGGGCAGGATGGCTTCCAGGCTCTCGTGGGGGCGGGGAATCACGTGCACCGCGATCAACTCGCCCACGCGGCGCGCCGCAGCTGCGC
Source organism: Candidatus Solibacter sp. (assembly GCA_026394025.1). GTDB lineage: Bacteria > Acidobacteriota > Terriglobia > Bryobacterales > Bryobacteraceae > Solibacter. Next base: position 7,538 of record JAPKZC010000935.1, on the reverse strand, counting down.
CGGCATCGGTGGCCGCACGCACCGCCGCCACATCGCCGCGAACCATGGCGGTCACGTAACCCGAACCGATTTTTTCCCAGCCCACCAGGTTGACCTTGGCAGCCTTCACCATCGCGTCGGCAGCCTCGATCATGGCTATCAGGCCGCGTGTTTCGATCATTCCTAAAGCTTCGCCCATCGCTTAAGTCTCCAAAGAATTCGTTCTAAGCTAAACCGCGCGCCTTGAGAGCATCTTCCACCATCTGGACGAGTTCCGAGCGCGATACGTAAAAATGTTCTTCCTCGGTGCGCGCCGGCATAGTACCGCCGCAACTGGCCCTACCGCTGCCCACATCTTCCGCCGCCACTGGGCAATTGGGCTCCCCAGCGCTCTTGGACTTCACGCCATAGCGCGTCCGCGAATCCAGCAGTTTATCCACCTCCGTGCGCGGCAGAACCTTGGCGCCGCCTAACAGCTCGGCAACCAGTTGGATGCGCGCGAAGTGCTCCATGGTCTCCATCTTGAAGTAGGCCTTGAAGACGTCCTCGCCGTAGCAGACGGCGCCGTGATTGGCCATTAGGAGCGCGTCATACTTGGGAATCAGGGGCAGCATCGGCTCAGTCAGGGCGTCGGTCCCCGGCAGACCGTAATCGGCCAGCGGCACGCAACCCAGCCCGATGATGACTTCCGGCAGCAGCGCGAGATTGAGTTGGCGGCCGGCGGCGGCAAAGCCAGTGGCGACTGGAGGGTGGGCATGCACCACGGCTTTGATATCCGGACGCAAACCGTAAACCGTGGTATGCATGGCGATCTCGCTGGTGCCTTGGGCACGGCCGGAGATCTTGTTGCCCTTCATATCGACGATGATCAGATCGTCGGGCTGCATCATGCCCTTGCACACCCCGGTCGGGGTGGCAAGAATCCGTTCGGCATCCATCCGGATGGTGATGTTGCCATCGTTGGCCGCCACCCAGCCCTTTTGAAAAACCAAGCGGCCGATCTGGCAGATATCGTCTCGATACTCGCGCTCTGTTTTGACCATCGCGGGAATTCCGATTGTAACAGACTGCGCCGTTTTGCCGGGCCAGATCGCCATACGTCGTATGATGGTGCTGATGGACTCACGCCGCATGTGCCCGCATTGCCGGGCATTCATTACCATTAAGGATCGCGTCTGCCCGTATTGCAATGAGGCGGTGGCGCCGCGCCAGGTTTCCCGCCACGATTCCTCCCAGTTGATCGGCGGGTTCATTCCGCATTTCCGCTTCAACACCACCATCATTCTGCTGCTCAATTTCGGGCTCTACATCGCCACCACGATATTCAGCATGCGGGGCGGCAATCCGGATGCGTTCATGAACCTGGACATCCGTACGCTGGTTTCCTTCGGCGCGAAGTGGAATGTGGGGTTGGCCCAGGGCGAATACTGGCGCCTGGTGACGGCGGGCTTCCTGCACGGCGGACTGTTTCACATTCTGATGAATTCCTGGGTGCTGTTCGATCTGGGCGCCCAGGTGGAGGAGGTCTACGGGTCCAGCCGCGGCGGCTTCTATGCGAGTGCGATGTGGAGCCCGGCGATTTCCGTGGGGGCGTCGGCAGGGCTGTTCGGGCTGATTGGCGCCATGATCGCGCTGGGAGTACGGCATCGCAACCCGATGGGCGCGGCGATTCGCGGCATGTACCTGCGGTGGGCGATATACGGAATCATCTTCGGGATGCTGCCGGGATTCCGTACCGACAATGCCGCCCACATCGGCGGACTGGCGGCCGGCTTTGGGATCGCGTACCTGGCCGGCACTCCCGGACGGCAAGGCGTTATGGAGAGCATCTGGCGCGCCGCGGGATGGTTCTGCATCCTGCTAACGGCGGTGAGCTTTCTAAAGATGTATCTCTGGTTCGCCGCAAGTACGCGATAATACTGGCATGCGATTTCGTACATTGGCGCTCGCCCTGGCATTGAGCTGCGGGGTCAGCGGAGTGGCAGAGGCGGCCGCCAAGAACCCGGTGGTGCGGCGCACGAAACACCAGAAGATCAAGAAACAAAAAAGGTTCAAACAGGCCAAGTCCTCCAAGGTCAAACCCCGCAAGGCCAAAAAAGTGACGCGCGCCCGCAAGTAGTCCCGCGCCCGGCACAAAACGACGGTGGGCGCAAGGTTTCAGGTATGGGTGGGGCAGCCACTCGCGGCGCCGTTCGCGGCTGTCCCACTGCTCTACTGCGGCTTGGCCCCGCCCATCGACGCCACGCCCAGCATACCGCCCAGCCCCATCGTCTCCACCGCCGAAGAAGGCACAATCACCATCGCTCCCTTCTCTTTTATGGCTTCGTACAGCATGTTCATGGCGCGCAGATGCATCGCCACCGGATTGTGCTGGTAAGTCAGCGCCGCCTGCCCGAACTTCTCGGCGATTTCGGTCTCCGCCGTGCTCAGAATGATGCGCGCCCGCCGCTCCCGTTCCGCCTGCGCTTCGCGCGACATGGCGTCCTGGAGTTCCGGTGGAATCTGCACGTCGCGAATCTCCACGCTCTGCACCGTGATCCCCCACCCGGTGGTTTTCTCGTCGAGAATCCGTTGCAGTTCCTTGCCCATCATTTCGCGCTCCGCCACCATCTGGTGCAGTTCATGCCGCCCGATGGATTCGCGCAGCGCCGTCTGGGCGCTGTACTGGACCGCCTGGGCGAAATCCTGCACTTCCAGAATCGCTTTCTCCGCGTTCCACACCAGCCAGAACACGATCGCGTCCACGTTCACCGGCACGGTATCCCTTGTCAGCGTGGATTCCGCCGTCACGTTCGCCACCCGCACCCGCTGGTCCACGTAGCGGCTCAGCCTGTCCACTACTGGAATCAAGTGAAACAACCCGGGGCCGCGCATCCCGATATATTTCCCGAAACGCAATACCGCCACCTTATCCCACTGATCGGCCTGGCGAATCGCGAACAGCAGGTAGAGCCCGATCAAGCCGAACACCACCGTCGGCGCCCCGTTATTTAGCAGCGCCGAAAGCCCCACCCCGACGGCCATCGAAATCACCAACAGCGCGACCCCTACCGAGCTGAGCTTCAACGCCACCCGATCCGATCTCATAGAATCATCTCCTCTTTTTGCCACCATCGATGGAACGATCATGTAGTTGCTCCTGCAGTTCTTCAAGCGTGAAGCCGGCCGCTCCTGCCCGCGATACGAATTCGCCGACCAGTTGAGCGAGTTGGCGCTGCCGCTCCACGTCGTCGTGTTTCACTTTCTGTCGACTGATGAAGGTGCCGGTCCCCTGTTGGGTTTCCAGCACGCCTCGGATTTCCAGCTCCCGGTACGCTCGCACTACCGTATTGGGATTGATGGAAAGGTCTACCGCCACTTGCCGCACCGTGGGGAGTTGATGCCCCGCGGTCAATGTTCCGGCAGCGATCCCGCCCAGCACCTGGTCGATAATTTGCCGGTACACAGGAACACCGCTTTGCAGATCCAGCCGGAATTCGAAAATCCGGTTTCGCTCCGTATTGCTCATCTGGAATAATAGTGTACTAGTTAACTAGTACATGTCAAGAGATTTTTGGGTCGCTTTTAGGCCGACAGCGGTGAGCGGGGACAAGTGTAGGCTTTCATGTCGGCTACATATGTCTGGATGCCAGGTCGCGGCCCTAGTTATAGAAGTTACGATCCCAGGCGTGACGTTTGAGCGTGGACAGAGTCCCGGCGGGCAATGCTCCCAGGTCGCTCAGAGCGGTGTTCGATTCCACGTGGCGCCGCGAACGCATGCCTGGGATGACGCTGGAAACGGCCGGGTGCGACAGGCAGAAGCGAAGTGCGACATCGGGCAGGCTGACGCTTTCGCCGAGGTCGCGGCGCAGCGCGTCAACGTGCTCAACCACCTGTTTCTTGCGGTCGGCGCCACGGAAATAATACTCGCGGAAATCGCCGGCCGGGAAAGTGGTGCTTTCGGTGATGGAACCGGAGAGCGCGCCTTCATCCAACGGGACGCGCGCCAGGATGCCGATATTCATCTCCTGCGCCAGCGGCAGCATGCGCGCTTCCGGCGTTTGATCGAAGATGTTGTAGATCACCTGGACGGCATCGACGAGACCGGTGCGCATGATAGCGAGCGCGGAATCGGGATCGTGCTCCGTGGCGGAGACGCCCACGCTTTGCACTTTGCCGGAGCGCTTAAGATCTTCGAAAGCGCGGCGCCACTCATCGCGCTCCACCCACTCGTCGGTCCAGACGTGCAGTTGGAGCAGGTCTATGGTCTCCAGCCTGAGATTGCGCAGGCTCTCTTCGGCGCTGGCGATGACGTAGTCGTACGGGAAGACGTCATCGATGGGCGTGCCGGATTTCGCCGGCCAGACGCGATTTTTCGGCGGCACCTTGGTCGCGACGTATATTCTGCGCCCGGCCGCGCGGACCGCATCGCCCACAAGTTGCTCGCTGTGGCCATCGCCGTAGGCCAACGCGGTATCGATCAGATTTACGCCCAGTGAAATGGCGCGGCGCAGGGCGAGCAGCGATTCATCGTCGGTGCCGCCGAGCCATTGTTTACCGCCGATGCCCCAGGCGCCGTAGCCGATGTCGCTGACCTCGATGTTGGACCTGCCAAGTTTGCGATATTGCATACCCATCAGCTTAATACGTGGCGTGGAATGCAGTGACAGAATCGCTCCCGAGCCCGGCGAAGCCGGAGCCAGGCAAGAAGGCGACCTCGTTGAAGAGCAACGTGCCGGGGCGGCTGCCCGTGCCAATTGACGGAGGGAGCGGAGAACGCGGAGGAAAGACCCCGCCAATTCCGGCAGGAATTCGACCCGGCAGACACTCACGGTCGCGAGAGTCGGGTCCAATGGAACCCGCGCGGACCAGGGGTCCGCCCCACAACTTCGACTAGTTTGCCACTGCGATGGTGACGCCGGGCTGGGAGTTCGAGGTACCAACCTGCACCACCACCGGGACTGCGGCACCCGGCGTGATCCCCGCGGGAATCAGCGCATTCACCTGAATCACTCCCGCCACCGCTCCGGGGGCGCCGCCGGCGAAGTTCACGGTGGCGGGCTGGCCGCCAATGGTCACTTTCACCGTGGCAACCGGAACCGGCCCTGGCCCCGCGTTGATCAGCCCATCGGTGCCCGCGGGGTTGGTCTGGCCGGCGCCCGTGATATAGAGTTGGACGTACTCGCCCACCTTGGCCGGCCGTGCCGCGCCGTTAATCGAGCCGTCCTTATTGTTGATGGCGGCGGCCTGCCCGGTGCCCGAACCATTCAGTGTGAAGATGGCCGGAATCTGGCTGGCCACGGAGAGGTTGAACGGGGCCGACGTTACATTCTGATACTGCACGTATAACTGGGCGAGCGATTGGCTGATCCCGAAGGGCACAACCGCCGCCACCTGGTTCGCCGATGCGTACAACACAGGCGCGGCAACTCCATTGACGAGCACGCTGGTGCCGCCCACGGTGGTGGGCGCCATGCCATTGGAGCCGGCTTGGGACACGGCGAGTTGGTCCGGACCTAGTCCGCTTCCGTAGATCACCACCACCAGGCCCGGAGCCACCGGACCACTCAGATTGCTGGCGCCGTTGGTGACCGCGCTCACCGTGGTGCCGCCGCCGGCGAACTGCAACACCCGCACCGCGTTGTTGAACGTATCGGCCACCCATACGGCGCCCGCGGCATTGAGTGCCAGTGCCGAAGGTCCGCTGAGCCTGGCATTGCCGGCAATGCCGCCATCGCCAGAGTATCCACGCGGGCCGGCGCCAGCGATGGTGGTGATGATACCCGAGAGGAACAGCTTGCGCACCCGCCCGCTGCCATCGGCGATGAATACGTTCCCCACGCTATCCGCAGCCACGGCGACCGGGTTCCCCACCTGGGCGTTGACCGCGGCGTTGCCATCGCCGAAAACTCCGGCGGCGCCGTTTCCGGCAACCGTCATGATCACGCCGTTGACGGCGACCTTGCGCACGCGATTGTTGGCTGTATCGGCAATGTAGACGTTGCCCGCGGAATCCACGGCTACACCTTGCGGGCCGTTGAGCTGCGCGCTCCCGGCCTGGCCGCCATCGCCGCTGAAGCCCGAAATGCCATTGCCGGCGAGGGTGCTGATATTTCCGTTGGCCGCGACCTTACGGACGCGGTTATTGCCGAATTCGGCGATGTACAGATTGCCGGCGGCATCCACCGCCACGCCGAAGGGCGCGTTGAGTTGGGCGCTGCCGGCCGCACCGCCGTCCCCAGCGAAGCCCGCGGTGCCGCTGCCGGCGACGGTCGAAATTGTGCCGCCCGTGACCTTGCGGACGCGATGGTTCTGGGTATCGGCGATATAGAGGCTGCCGGCGGAATCCACCGCCAGCCCTTGCGGACCGTTGAGCTGGTCTCCGGAGGAGCCGGCGGTGCCGGTGCCGGCGAAGTTGGAGATCACCCCGTTGCTTGCCACGCGCCGCACCGTATGGTTGGCGCTATCGGCGATATACAGGCTGCCGGCGGCGCCGACACTGGTATCCACGGCCACACCCAGCGGCGTATTGAGCTGCGCGCTGGTAGCCGCGCCGCCATCGCCCGAGCGGCTGAACACGCCGTTGCCGGCGTAGGTGTTGACATTGCCGCCGGAGAGCTTGCGGATGCGGTTGTTGAGCGAATCGGCAAAGTAGAGGTTGCCCGAGGAATCCACCACCACACTGGTAGGCGCATTCATCTGGACCTTGTTAGGCGCGCCGCCGTCTCCGGCGAAGCCCTGCGTGCCATCGCCGATGGCGGTGGTGATCTTTCCCGACGTATCGACTTTTCGGATGCGGTTGCTGCCGAACTCGGCGACATACACGTTGCCGCTGGAATCCACCGCCACGCCGAACGGGGAAACCATGGCCAGCGTGGTGGCCACGTCATCGCCGCTGATACCGACGCTTCCGTTGCCGGAGATGGTGGTGATGATTCCGGCGGAATCCACCTGGCGGATCACCGCGTTGCCGGTGTCGGCAATCAGGATGGCGCCCTTGGGCCCAATGGCGACATCCTGCGGCGAGGTGATGCCGGCGTGGATCGCCACGCCATCGCTGAGGACTTTGCCCGAGATGCTGTCTTTGGAATAATCGCCGTAATAGCCCTTGTATCCGGCGCCGGCAAAGATATTGATGATGCCGTCGGTGGTCACCTTGCGGATGGTGTTGTCCGCCGAGGCTGCAATGTAGACATTTCCGGCGGAATCCACCGCCATGGCGACAGGCATCTTGATGTTGGCATCCGTGGCCGGTCCGTTATCGCCCCAGAAACCGGGGTCGGACGTATTGCCATTACCGGCGAAGGTGGTGATGATGCCCTTGGTGTCCACCTTGCGGACGCGGTTATTGAGAGAATCGGCGATGTAGACGTTGCCCGCGGAATCGAGTGCGATGCCCTGCGGCGTATTCAACTGGGCGCTGACCGCGGGGCCGCCATCGCCGGAGAAGCCGGGGCGCGAATTGCCCGCCACCAGGGTCATGGAGCCCGCCGCATCGATCTTGAAGACCGAGTTGCCGCTGCTGAAATAGAGGTTGCCACCGGAAAGCGCGAGCTTCCGCGGTTGGCCGATCGACGTGT
>JAPKZC010000766.1:3643-5612 GCA_026394025.1 Candidatus Solibacter sp. | reverse complement strand
GGCGGTCGCCTACGCGCCCAGTGCGCCGAATACGGACTGGTGGATGACCACCAGCCAGGGCGAGGTCTTCATGACTTCGAATGCGGGCACGAGTTGGAGTAATGTTACGCCGCCGGCACTGGCGGCGCAGTTGGTCGGGTTGGCGGCTGGGGCCTTGACCGGCCAGGCCTGCACCGATGTGGCGATTCACCCGTCCAACCCAAATATCGTGGTGGTCACGGTCGCGATGTTCTTCACCGGAAGTCCGGGCGGGCGGATCTACATTACGGGCGATAAGGGCGTGACGTGGCGCGAGATTTCCGGCCGCATCGCGCCGGTGAATGCGGTGGCGGCGGATCAAGCCAGCCCCTCGGCGGCGATGTGCGTCGCCTTCGACCCGACGGTGCCTGCCGCCGGTCCGCATACGTTGTACGTGGGCACGCTCGCCGGTGTGTTTGTGATTCGCAACGCGGTGGCCCCCACGGCGGCGGCGCCGGCGGTGCCCGCACCCGTTTGGCGCACGTTCAACAACAACCTGCCGCTGACTCTGGTGTACGACATCGTGCCCGTGGTGGTGCGCGACGCGGCCAATGTGGTGGTGCGCACCGCGCTTCGCTGCGGCACGCATGGACGCGGATTGTGGGAATGCGACCTGGCGGGGACACCGGCCGTGCAACTGTTCATTCGCAATACGCCGATCTCCGACGGACGCTTCTATGCGGGCGCGGCGAACCTGGCCACCGATCCGCGACTGGTGCCGGCGCCGCCCCTGCGCTTCGATCTGGCGTTCGATGTGCGCGTCGCCAAGCCGGCCTTTGCCGAGTTGGAAGGGCGCATCGATGGCGCCGAGTTCGACGAATTACTGATCAACACGGTCCCGCTAGCCGGGCTGAAGAACCAGGTGTTCGTGCAGGTGCACACCAACGGCAGCCTGGAGAACGTGGTGGATGTGCGCGTGCAATTGTATTTCGCCAATGCCCCTGGAACGCCGTCCGCCGTGCCGGACTTGCAGGCTACGTTCTGGAACAGTTTCCCCGCCGATCCGCCGGCCGGCGCCTGGCGCAGGGGTCCCTTCGAGTTCATCTCCGGACTGGGCGCGGCGCAGCCCGTGGTCGCGCGCCTGGAATGGATTCCGCCGCTGGATGTCGGCAATCAGGTGGCCTTGCTTGCGGTCTGCTCGCACGCGCAGGACAATTTGGCGACGCCGCCGCTGCCCACGCTGACCATGAATCCCACCAATGCGGCGAGCCTTGTGCGCACCGAACGCCGCGCCGCACTGCGCGTGACGGCGGTGGATTTCTCCTTCCCCAGCGTTTTTGTGCGCGACGGAGTGAACGACGCTGGTCCGCCGGGATCGGTGGCATGGGGTGGGCGTAGTCCGGACATCATCGTGCGGCCGGCGGCGGAGCCGACTCCCGATGTTACCTTCGCCGACCTGGGTGACACCCGTGCAGGCGACGTCATGATCGGCAACGCGACCAATCACATCTATGTGCGGGTATCGAATCGCATGGACCTGGAATTGTCGGCCGACGTGGAGCTATACACGGCCCCGCACGATACGGTGGATCAGCCCGGCACCTGGACACAAGTGGGCGCGACAGTGACCGTGGCCGCGATTCCGGGCAAGGGCGCCAGGTTGCCTCCGGCATTCCAGATAGCCACTCCCGCCGACCCGGCGCCGGGCGCGGAGTACAAGGTCATGATGCTGATCGCGGTGGTCTACCCCCACGGCAATGTCTCGCCGCCGCGGAATTCCGTCGCGGATCTGGAGACGCTCTGGAAATTCCTGATTGAAGGCAAGGACGCGGCTACCGACATGGGGGCGGCGTGCCGCGCGGTGCGATGGCAGGCAACGCCGTAACGCGATAGGCGGCGCTCGCCCGCCCGCCCGCCCGTATAATAGGTTCCTGAGGTTCTCTCGCCGATGTCTCGAACATTCGCCTGTCTCACTGCCCTCTGTCTAGTCGCATCGCTGCACGCCCAACCG
>JAPKZC010000766.1:0-3565 GCA_026394025.1 Candidatus Solibacter sp. | reverse complement strand
GCGCCGGCGCTGCCGCCGCGCAGCCGCCCGCCCGTATTCCTCCCATCGACGAGCGCACCTCCGGCATGCAGAAGCTCGACGGCTTTTTCCCGGCTTATTGGGAAGTGCGCACGGGCAACTTGTGGCTTGAGATTCCGCGCCTCGACACCCCCGTCCTCTACGTCACCGGTCTCGCCGCCGGACTCGGCTCCAACGACATCGGTCTCGACCGCGGGCAGGAAGGCGGCGGCAAGATCGTCTCCTTCGAGCGCGTGGGACCGCGCGTGCTGATGGTTCAGGGCAACGAGAGCTTCCGCTCCTCCAGCGGCAACGCCGCCGAACGCCGGAGCGTGGAGGACTCCTTCGCCAAGTCCATCCTCTGGGGCTTCAGCGTCGCCGCCGAGAGCAATGGCCGCACTCTGGTGGACGCCACCGATTTCTTTCTGCGCGACGGCCACGGCGCTGGCGGCTCGCTGGGCGCCACTTATCGCGTGGATCGCACGCGCAGTGCCTTCTACCTGGCGCGCACCAAAGCCTTCCCCAACAACACCGAGATCGAAGTCACCCTCACCTTTACCAATGAGGCTGGCGGCGGACGCGGCGGCGGTGGCGCGGGACCCAATCAGGGACCGCCCGCCATCGTGGTGACTACTCCCGGCGCCGCGCCAGGCCGTGACACCCACCGCCGAGGCCGTCACCCTGCGTGAGCACTATTCCCTGGTTGCACTACCCGACGCCAACTACCAGCCGCGCTACGACGACCCGCGCGCCGGGTACGGCGGCCTCACCTACGTGGACTACAGCACCCCCATCGGCGAGCCCATGGTGAAGCGCTACCTGCGCCGTCACCGGCTGGAAAAGAAGGATCCCTCCGCCGCCATCAGCGAAGCCGTAAAGCCCATTCAGTACTGGGTGGATTCCGGTGCGCCGGAAGACGTGCGGCGCGCCCTGCTGGAAGGCGCCAGTTGGTGGAACCAGGCCTTCGAAGCCGCCGGATTCCGCAATGCCTTCCAGGTGGCCGTGCTCCCCGATGGCGCCGACCCCATGGACATCCGCTACAACATGATCAACTGGGTTCACCGCTCCACCCGCGGATGGAGCATGGGCGGCACCGTGGCCGACCCGCGCACCGGCGAGATCATCAAGGCCACGGTGACCCTGGGTTCCCTGCGCGACCGCCAGGACTACCTGATCTTCGAGGGCCTGCTTTCCCCCTACGACAGCGGCAACGAGAAGCCCCCTATCCTCTACCAGACCGCCCTCGCGCGCATCCGCCAACTCGCCGCGCACGAGGTGGGCCACACCCTTGGCCTCGGCCACAACTATTACGACAGCTCGCTGGGATGGATTTCCGTGATGGACTATCCGCACCCGCAGGAGAAGTTGCGCGACGATGGCTCCATCGATCTCTCCGAAGCGTACCCAGCGCGGATCGGCGATTGGGACAAGGTCGCCATCAACTATGGCTACCGCGTGCTGCCCAAGGGCGACGAAGCGGCCGAGCTTGCCAAGATGCTGAACGACGCCTGGGCCACGGACCTCCGCTACATGAGCAACCAGGACACGGACATCCACCCGAAGGTGGATCAATGGTCCAACGGCGTGAATCAGGCCGACGAACTCAACCGCCTGATGAAGGTGCGGCGCGCCGCGCTCAACCGCCTGGGCGAGCGCACCATCCGCAACGGCGCACCCATGGCCACTATCGAGGAACCACTGGTCCCCATCTTCATGTATCACCGCTACGCGGTGGAATCCACTGCCTCCATGGTGGCCGGGCAGGATTACATTTACGCCATGCGCGGCGACGGCCGCACCGCCGTCAAGTGGGAGACCGCCGCCGACCAGCGCAAGGCACTGGACGCGCTGGCCAACACGCTGAAGCCCGCCGAACTCGCCGTGCCGAAGCAGGTGTTGGACGCCATCCCGCCGCGTCCGCCGGGCTTCGGCCGCCATCGCGAACTATTTCCGCGCACCACCGGCGATGCGTTCGATCCGATCAGCCCGGCCACCATTGCGGCGGATGTGACCATCGGTTTCACGCTGCAACTGGACCGCGCCGCGCGCATGGTGGCGCAGCACGCGGTGGAAGCCGCGCTGCCCGGCCTGGAAGAAGTCATCGACCGCCTGACCAAGGCCACCTTCGACGCTCCGGCCGTCTCACCCTATGAAGCCGAGATCCGGCGCGCCGAGGAGCGCGTCCTGGTGGATCGCGTCATCTGGCTGGCCACCGGATCGGGCAATGGACAGGTGCGCGCCATCGCCGCTTTCAAGCTCGACAAATTGGCCGCGCGCCTGCGTGGCGCCGTGGTGCAAGGAGAAAGCGAACAGGCGCAGTACAGACAACTGGCCGCCGACATCAAGCGCTTCCTGGAGCGTCCCGCCGACACGATGCGAGTAATGCCCGCGCCCGACGCTCCGCCGGGCGCCCCCATCGGCGACTCCGGAATGGACTGGCTGGCCCGCGTGCCTGGTTGCTCCTGGAACTCCGCCCATCCCGACTGGTGGTAGTGGGCCAGTTGCCAACCTGCGGCCGATGGTCAATCGGGCCAACCCTAAACACGGCTCTCCGAGTGCAACATAACGATGTCTTCAGACCGCCACTTCTACGAGATAGGCGACAAACCAGCCAGATGCCGTCCGACCGACGGGCGCACACCACAGGGGAAATCCTCCATCCGCGAGTCGGCGACAACCCGGCCAAGTGCTTGATTCTAGCGGCGTGTCTGAAAACCCTCCCACCTGGGTTTCGCAGGCGGCGGTAATTCTAATCTTCGATCACGAGGCAGTATTTGTTGGGCGCTCGCCTGGCGTATCGGACTGCCACGTTCTGGGCATACCTTTTCACGAGGTCCCTTAACGTCTGTACCGATTCGTGGCTGGCTTGACAGCCTACGATAATAGATTTCAGATCGCGTGGGCCGATCGAAAGGTAATCTCCATCCATTATCAGAGGGTGCTGCTCCACATCGGTGAAACGTGGACAGATCAGGCGGAACTCCTGCTAGTAAGCCCAAACGTCTGATTTAATCAGTAGCATCTTCAGGTAGGATTCCGGCTCATGGAGCAGGAGGGCTGGGTATTCCTTCTGGTAATGCACCTTTTGCGCAGCAACAAATCTTGAGCTGTTCACCGCAAACTCTAGACAAATGCCGCTGTGATTGCGCGAGTAGTGCGACCACATCAAAGTGAGACATGGATCTGGAGAAAGGCAATAAACTCCCCATCGCGTCGTGATGAACTTTGCTTGACGCTCAGAGAATTCGTGCATCAGTTTCTTCAGGAAGGCGGGGTTCGTGCGTAACTGTCGGATCATCACGTCGTCGTTGGGGCCAGGAATATGAGTGGCTATAAGGGACTCCGCGGTCGCTGAGTGGTTGACGGGATCATCGATCAGCGCAGGATCGAAATATGGTTTACAGTCCCACGGATCGTTGAAATCCGCGGGATTCGAGCAATAGATCCGATGGTTCTGGAGGATGTCGGTTACCCGGTCAGTATGGAGATGCGGTTGAAAGTCTTGATAATGATGGAGGCTCGTAAGTCCAGCTTGGCCTGCGCATTGAATGGAATCATCCATGAAATA
>JAPKZC010000014.1 GCA_026394025.1 Candidatus Solibacter sp. | reverse complement strand
ATTTCAACGGCGAGGCCGGAAAGCGCCGCATGCGCCTCGCGGCGTTGCGCGATGCCTCGCGCCTGGCGCAGCTCAAGCCGGACCGCATGGTGCAGCCCAAGATCCGCAAAGCCTTCCCCGACACGGCATTCTGGGCCGCTGACCTGGTGACCGATGCGGCGGGCAAAGCGCAGGTCAAGGTAGAATTCCCCGATTCGTTGACCACGTGGCGCGCCACCGCACGCGGCGTCACCGCCGATACCCGGGTGGGCGGCGCCACCCTCAAGACCATCGTGCGCAAGAACCTGATTCTGCGCCTGGCCGTGCCGCGCTTCTTCGTGCAGGGCGATGAGATCATGATTTCCGCCCTGGTGCACAATTATCTGGCCACGGAAAAAGCGGTGCGCGTCTCGCTGGACCTGAAGGGTCTGGACGTGCTGGACGGCTCTACGCGCGATGTCCGCGTGCTGCCGCGCTCCGAGGTCCGGCTGGACTGGCGGGTGCGCGCGCAGCAGGTGCGTACTGCCGCGGTCACCGGCAAGGCAATCTCCGATGAAGAGAGCGACGCGCTCGAGCTGGAACTCCCGGTGAACGTTCCGGGCGTGAAGCTGAGCGTGGCGCGCGGCGGAGTGCTGGCGGGCGGGAGCAGTGCCGCCTACGACCTTACCTTCCCCGCGCAGGTGCAGCCCGGCTCGCGCCTGCTTGGCATACGCGTGTCGCCTTCGATTGCCGGCTCGCTCTTCGGCGCGCTCGAATACCTCACCACATTTCCTTACGGCTGTGTGGAACAGACCATGTCGAGCTTCCTGCCCAATATCGTGGTCACGCAGGCGGTGAATCAACTCGGCCTCAAGGTGAGCCTGGATACCGCAGCGGTGCAGCAGAAGATCCGCACAGGAATCGACCGGTTGAACAACTTCCAGCACGAAGACGGCGGCTGGGGCTGGTGGGAGACGGATGAGAGCCACCCGTTCATGACCGCTTACGTAGTGGCGGGCTTGGCGCAGGCCAAAGCCGCCGGCGTGCAAGTGGATGCCGACCGTATGGAGAAGGGCATCCAGTGGATCGGCAAGGCGTTCGCGGCCGATTCCAAGCTTGCCTTCGACCTGCGCGCCTACATGCAGTACGCGCTGGCGGTCGCGGGCAAGCCCGATGGCAACGCGTTGGGCCAGGTGTTCGGGCAGCGCAGCAGGCTCTCGCCATACGGACTGGCCATCCTTGGTCTGGCGCTGGAGCTGGTGAAGGACGCGCGCGCCGGGGAGATTGCCACGGCACTGGAGCAGACCGTCCAGCAGGATGCCGAGCAGGCATGGTGGACGGCATCCCGCGACCAATTGCTGGATTTCTCCGAGGACGCCACGCCGGAGGCCACCGCGTACGCCGTGAAATTTCTCTCCCACCAACGGCCGAACTCCGCGCTGCTGCCGAAGGCGGCGCTGTGGCTGATGAACCACCGCAATGAAGGATATTGGTGGAGCAGCACCAAGCAGACCGCCATGGTGATCTACGGCCTCACCGATTACTTGAAAGCCACTGGCGAACTCAATCCCAACATGGTCGCCACGGTGATGGTCAATGACGTGCCCGTGCTTACGAAGAAACTGGACCAGGGCGCCGCGCTTGGGGTGCCGGAACTAATGCTGGACGAGAGCAGGCTACAGCCGGGTGTGAACCACATACGCGTCCTCACTACGGGGCAGGGGAGGCTCTATTACTCGACACGCGTGGAATACTACTCGGCCGACGATAAGTTCCAGAAGACCGGTAATACGTCGCTCAACATTTTGCGCGAGTATTTCAAGCTGGTGCCTCTCAGGGATGGCGGGAAGATTGTCTACGATTTGGCGCCGCTCACCGGGCCCGTGGAATCCGGAGACACCCTCGCCGTGCGTCTCACGGTTACCGGTACCGAATGGAAATACCTGATGTTGGAAGACCCGATTCCATCCGGTACGGAGTTTATCGAACGCGACAGCGGATACGAGTTGAGGTCGCGCCCGCCGTGGTGGCAGTACTACTTCACACGCCGCGAATTACATGACGATCGCATGGCCATTTTCCAGACTTACTTTCCGCAGGGCCAGCAGCAGTATTTCTATCTGCTCAAGGTGGTAAACGCTGGAATCTTCCAGGTAAGTCCGGCGCGGGTGCAGCCGATGTATAACTCCGGCGTGATGGCGACTACCGAATCGCGCCGCCTGGAGGTGAAATGAGTACGGCGGCCCGTAAGCTCTTCCTGCTCCACCTGATGACCAATGCGCTGCTGCTGTGGCTGGGGTACGAGTGGCTCGGCGTGGGCGAATCCACCCGTTTGCGGCTGCTCTGGAGCGCGCTCGCCGCGTTGGCGATTCTGGTTTTGGTCTGCTGGCTTCATGGTGCGACGATGGTCTTCTTCCGCACGGGTGGCGAGGCGGGAATCGGCGGCGCGTTCCGTACGGCGATGCGCCACATTCCGGCACTGCTCGGGGCCGCGATCCTGATGCTCGCGATTTACGGCCTGTTGGCTTGGGCTGCGGCCGCCAGCGGCCAGCCGGCATTCCGGCTGGCCTCCTGGTTGACGCTGAAATTGCGTACGCCGGTGAAGCCCTTGACGGTGGCGCGCGTTTTCCTGGGAGGCTTCTGGATTGTACGCTGGGTAGTGCTGCCTGTCGGATTGCTGCCGATGGCGTCCGGCATCGCGGCGCGCGGTTGGCGCGGCTTCGGCGAGTCTGGCTGGCGCGGCGGGTGGCGTTACTGGCTGGAAGTCCCGCTGCTGCTGGTGGCGGGGTTGGTGCTGCCGTTCGCCGTGCTCGGCTGGGTTCCGGCGGTGAGCGGGTTCACGCTGGAAATGGCGAGCTTCTCGGCGAGGATGGTGGTGGCGTATCTGCTTT
>JAPKZC010000082.1 GCA_026394025.1 Candidatus Solibacter sp. | reverse complement strand
TGGGCAGCGCCGATGAGCTCGGCATCAACGGCCCGCAAGTAGTCATCGGCACCATCAACCAGTCGATTCCCGCCGGCGGAGCGGTTCCCGCCAGCTTCATCACCACCCAAGCCGGCTTCCCCGCAAGCCTCGACAGCCCCGCCAGCTTCAACCCTGTCAACGCCAACGTGGCGTACATCCCACGCGATACCCGGTGGCCTTACGTCCAGAATTGGTTTGCCTCGGTGCAGCGGGAATTGGTGAAGCACTGGGTGCTGGAGATCGGTTACACCGGCAGCCATGGGGTACGCCTGCCGATCTTGGCCGACTACAATCAGGCGCTGCCCAACCTGCCGGGCGCGTCGCTTGGAATCCAGCCGCGGCGGCCCAACCAGAGCTTCGGGGCCATCACCTGGGTGAACCCGTCCGGCCAGACCACGTACAACGGTTTCTCGGCCCGCGTGGAGCGGCGCTTCGCTTCCGGGCTGTACTTCCTCAACTCGTTCACCTGGGCCAAGGCGATGGGCAACTCCGAGCAATCGCTGGAGAATCCCTCGGGATATGCCCTCGCCAATCCGCAGAACATCTATAACCTGAAGGCGGAACGCGGACCCTCCGCATACGATGTCAAGCTGATGAACGTCACCAGCATTCTTTATCAACTCCCGTTCGGCAAGGGCCGCCAGTTCGGCGCAAGCTGGGGCGGTCCGCTGGATGCCATTTTGGGGGGCTGGGCGCTCAACACTATCCACTCCATGAACACCGGAGTGCCCTTGAATATCGTCTACACGCCGGCGGCGGCGCTGGATGGCACCGGCCGTCTGGCCGATTACCGCGGCGTGGCCTCGCAGCGCCCCAACATCGTGGGCGACACCACACGTCCCACCGGGGTTGCCCAGAACGATCAGTACTGGAACAAGGCCGCGTTTGCGATGCCCACCGCCAGCGCGCCGTACGGCAACCTGGGACGCAACGCGATGCGCGGTCCGAACTTCTGGCAATGGGATCTGGGCGTGAATAAGAGTTTCAAGATCCCGGCGCGCGAAGGCATGGCCTTGCAGTTCCGGTCGGAGTTTTTCAATTTCCTGAATCACACCAACTTCGGAACCCCGGACTGCAACATTTCGAGCGCATCGTTTGCCACCATCAAAACTGCCAGCCCGCAGCGGCAGATCCAGCTTGCCTTGAAGTTGACGTTCTAGGCGCATGAAGTCTGGACGCTGCGAGAAAGGCAGTTCAACGCAGAGGCGCGGAGACGCAGAGACAAGCGCAGAGAAGACCGTACGAATATGAACAGGCCTGAGATGTACCGCCGCCTACGCGCGCACGCCGGCGAGTGGGACATGATCGTAGTGGGCGGCGGGGCTACCGGCGCCGGTATCGCAATCGACGCCGCCAGCCGTGGATACGACGTGCTGCTGCTGGAGCAGAGCGACTTCGGTAAGGGCACTTCCGGCCGCAGCACGAAACTGGTGCACGGCGGCGTGCGCTATCTGGAGCAAGGCAATCTGTCGCTGGTCATGGAGGCGCTGAAAGAGCGCGGACTGCTGCTCCAGAATGCTCCGCACCTGGTGCGCAATCTCGGCTTCGTGGTGCCCAACTACGATTGGTGGGAAGCGCCGTTCTATGGCATCGGGCTGAAGCTATACAATCTGCTGGCCGGCAAGTATGGCTTCGGCGCCTCCAGGATTCTCTCTCGCGAGGAAACCCTGGAACGGCTGCCCACCATCAAGACCGAAGGCCTGAAGGGCGGGGTGATTTACTTCGACGGCCAGTTTGACGACTCTCGCCTGCTCATCAACCTGGTGGCCACCGCCTGCGAACAGGGCGCCACGCTGCTCAATTACGCCGAAGTCACGGCGGTGACCAAAGATGGCGAGGGCTTCGTGGACGGGGTGCGCTTCCGCGACGGCGAAACCGGGGCGAAACTGGAAGCGCGCGGTAAGGTGGTGATCAACGCCACCGGACCGTTCGCCGACAACCTGCGGCGCATCGCGGACCCCGCGGCGGAGCCGATGATCGCCCCCAGCCAGGGCATCCACCTGGTGTTCGACGGCTCGTTCCTGGCCGGCGACAACGCCATCATGGTGCCGCATACCAGCGACGGGCGGGTGATGTTCGCCATCCCTTGGCATGGCCATACGGTGGTGGGCACTACGGACACGCCGATTCCGCACGCCACCCTGGAACCGGTGGCGCTGGAGCAGGAGGTGGAGTTCATCCTACAGACGGCGTCGCTCTATCTCGCCCGCAAGCCGGAGCGCGCCGACGTGCTCAGCGTGTTCGCGGGAATTCGCCCGCTGGTGCGCTCCGGCGAGGGCGGCAATACCGCGGCACTGTCGCGCGACCACACCATCCGCATCGAGAATTCCGGCATGATCACTATCTGCGGAGGCAAGTGGACCACCTATCGCCATATGGCGGAAGATTGCGTCAACCAGGCGGCCACGCTGGCGCGATTGACGGAAAAACCTTGCGACACCGGTCATTTGAATATTCACGGCTTCCACCCGGCGTCGGAGAAGTTCGGCCACTTATGGGTGTACGGCTCCGACGCGCCGCTGGTGCAGGAACTGGAGCAGAGCAATCCGGAATGGGCCGAACCGCTGGATGGCGCGCTGCCCTACACGGGCGCGGAAATCGTCTGGGCGGTGCGCCACGAACTGGCGCTCACCCTGGAGGATGTCCTGGCGCGGCGAACGCGGGCGTTGTTCCTGAACGCCCAGGCTGCGCTCCGCATGGCGCCCCGCGTGGTGGACCTGATGGCGCGGGAGTTGGGGCGCGATGACGAGTGGAAAGCCGGGCAACTGGCGGCGTTTGGGGAGATGGCGAAGGGCTATTTGTTGGGGTAAGGGCGCGCACCTGTCGCATCCCACGCGGTAGGATACGGATATGGACATTTCCGAGATTCAGCATGCGATTGAGGCGCTTCCGGCGGAACAGCAAGCCAGCCTCGCCGTTTGGCTCTCGGAACGGGAACGCCTCCAGTGGGACATCGAACTCGAACAGGACTTCTCGTCCGGCGGGGCAGGAATGGCGCTTCTCGATCGCGTCCGGGCACAAGTCGGACGGGGCGAGTCCACGCCGATGGCTGAAAACCGGCACCGGCGGTGAGTTTTCGATCCTTCGCCTTGCCTGAGTTCTGGAAGTGCTACCACAGACTGCCGGAAAACACCCAGGCGCTCGCCGATGCCAAGTACGCGCTATTCGAGTTGGAGCCCTATCACCCATCACTCGCGCTGAAGCAAAAAGGCGAGGTTTGGACCGTCGATGTGGGCCGATCCTATCGCGCCATCGCCTATCGCAATGGCGACGACTTCCACTGGTTCTGGATCGGTTCTCACGAGGCCTATAACAAACTTCTACGGCGCGTGAAGTAACTTCGCCGCCGCCCTGGTTATTTGCGCCTGCCTTCCCTATACAGGTACACCTGAACGCCCAGGCTGCGCTCCGCATGGCGCCCCGCGTGGTGGACCTGATGGCCAGGGAGTTGGGTCGCGATGACGAGTGGAAAGCCGGGCAAATGGCGGCGTTTGGGGAGATGGCAAAGGGCTATTTGTTGGGGTAAGTGCAGGAACTCACTGGCGATTCCCCTTCCGAAATAAGACCACGCGCACATCCAAATCAAGGTTCGCCCACTCCGTATCGCTTGTCATTGCCACCGCGTCGAGGTGGCGCGCAGTCGCGAGGCAGGCGCGGTTGGCCAGCGAGATCCCGCGCGTCCAGGCAAGCGGCGCCATATCCCGGCTCTCCCACGCCAGTTGCTCGTCCCACGGCAGAATCGGCATCGGCAACCCGCGCAGATACCGCTCCACCAGTCGCGGATCACCTCCCTTGCGCGTCAGCTTGGTGATAGTTTCGGTCAGATTGATGGCGCAGACGGCGGAGTGGCCCAACACCGCCTGCACCACATCCCAACCGGGTTCGCGATGGAACAGCGCGATCAAGGCCGAGGTGTCGAGGACGTGGAGTGGCCGCTCAATCTTCGATCTCACGCCGGGCCTCCAAGCGGCGCTCGGCCAGCAACTCATCGGACCACAGCTCATCCGCCGGCCCGAGACTCAGGAAATACTCTTGCGCTTCGCGTACGATAGCCAACGTCGGTTCCAACACGACACGGCCCGACGCGCCCACCGTAATGGTCACCGTGGCGCCGGGTTGCAGGTGGGCCTTCGCGCGTATCTCCGCCGGGATCACCACCCTGCCCGCTTTGTCGACCTTGCCCATGTAGCGTACCGCCAGGTTCCGTGCCATACTCCCATCCTAGCGCATCATGACATATCGGGCGGATATGGCACTATCTGCCGAATTGGGAGGTCGCATTCCGGCGCTTCACCGCGGACCTCGCGGTTCCACCGCCGCCCCGCTCTTCACCGCGGTTCAGGCTTCGGCGGCTCCGGGATGTAGTACAGCAGAATCGATTTGCCCACGCGGCCTACCGGCTGGTATTGGTCCAGCCAGGCGAAGGCAAGGTCCTGGCGTCCCCGCTGCTGGGCCACCATCCAGCCGTAGTTTTTCAGCATGGTCTGGCTGACGGCGACCCATCCGGTGACGGGCTGGTAGGGTTCGAGACCATCCCAGGCGGGCAGACCGAGACGGGTATCGTCGCCGGTGTAGAGGCAGGACATGTGGAAGTACGGGACGCGGCGGTGCCGCAACTCGGCGGCAAGGCGGGCCATGTCTTGCCCCCAATCGAGATCGGAATCCACCAGGATGCGCTCTGGAGTGGAGCCGGCGAGCTCGTTGAAATAGGCGAGGTAATCGGGGTGAGCGGCGGCGGAGGAGACGGCGGTCCACAGGAGGAGTACGATGGCGGCGGCGCGGCGCTTCCGCCACAGCCAGACGGTACCGATGCCGGCGGTGAGCGCGAGCAGCGGGTAGAGCGGCAGCATGTAGCGCACGCCGATATTGAGGCTGGTGGGGAGATTGATCAGCAGGATCACCGCAGTGAGGACGGCCGGCATCCATAGGGGGCGGCGCAGCGCAAAGACGCCGAGAGCGGCGAGCAGAAGGATGGCGAGCGGTGTCTTGACGCCGAGGGCGACGGGGAAGAAGTACCACCAGCCGTGGAAGCTGTGGCGTCCCAGCAGGTACGCGGTGTGCCCGGCATCGACGTGATTGTGCACCTGCCAGAGGCCGTCGAGCAATTGCGGGGCGGGC
>JAPKZC010000845.1:7126-14559 GCA_026394025.1 Candidatus Solibacter sp. | reverse complement strand
GAAAGAGGAGAAACCGGCGGGGTCGTCCTTCTTGGGATTCGCCGGGTCATTGAACAGCTTGAGGTCTGCCAGCGAATCGTAGAACGAGAGCACGTTGTCGATCCCGCCCACGCTCGCCGCAAAGGCGGGATCGTCTCCCGGAATGGGCCCGCCGGCGCTGGCCGCGTAGCCGCCGGTTGCCGTGAGAAACGGCGCGGGCGCACCGCTTGTGTCGTCGTAGGGAGCGGTCAGCGAACAGGACTGGCCCAGGCGCGTGACGGTGAGTTGATCCACGCCTGGGTAGAGGTTGCTCCCGGCGGCGCCCAGGAAATCGCTCTCGATAACCCACGCGGCTGGAACCTGCACCACTCGCGCCCCTCTGGTCGGGTTGCGCACCACCAGCCAGCGGTTAGGGATGAGAGGGAACAGCAGCTTGCCGTCGCCGTCGCGCCGCCCTCGCGTGATGGCGTCGGGCAGCGACCAGTGCAGCGTCACGCCGATCCGCGGCCGGTCATTGCCGCGCACGAACGGGAAAGGTTCTACCGGCGCTTTGAACTGCGGGCCGTCGAACTCCCGGCGGCTGACCGACCACAGCGTATTCGTCCGGTCATTGCGGTTCACCACCAGCGCTTGAAGCGTGACCGGCACGAGAAGATGTGAGTGTCCTGCCATAGTGCCTCCGCAATCAGGTGGTGAAGACTTCCTTATCCGCGGCGTCGATCATCTGCACGCCGAAATCCCCCGGACCGAACGCGCGCCCCCCCGCCGGCGCCGGCGCCGATCGCGCCAATGAAGTCGCCAGCGCCGCCATGTTAAGAGTGCCCTTGGCCTGATTGCGAAATAGGAGCGGCGTCGGTACGGAGGGATCGAGCCGAGCCCCGGTTTCCGGATTGCGCAACAGCACCGCCAGGCTCCCATCGTTGTTCCGGGTGATACCGAAGTGCAGGTCTTCGGTCGGCTCCCAAATTTCCACCCGCTTGGGGATGCCCGCAAAAATGCACAGCACCGTATCGGGCGCCGGGCGGTCCATGCGTAGCAGCGGCACCGTGTCTTCGCCCACCAGTTCCACCAGGGCGCGCACTTCCAGTCCCGGCCATCCGGATACCGCCTCCGAGCGCAGCAGCAAGCCGCACCTCGTAGCATTGACCGCCGATTCCCCTGGCGGCGTGTCCCCGCGCAAATTGCTCCGCAGCTCGCCCGATGCGGCTCTCGTGGCATCGCGAATCGCGGACTGCAACACGTCGTGGAATCGAATGTCCCGCCCCGAATGGACGCCCGTGCTGAACGCTCCATCCACCAGGCTCTCCACCCAATTCATGTCCAGGTAGAAAAAGCGCAGCGATTCCTTCGGCAACATGCGTACGTCCGGTACCAGGTTTTCGAACGGCACGCCGTAGAGCAGCGCCAGCCGGCCCAGCCAATCCTGAATCGTCGGCGGCACCGCCGAACCCAGTTGCTGCAACTTCGCCAGGACCCCTTCGTGGCTCGTCCTCAGGTCGTCCAATGTCGCAGCCATCAGGCGGGGCCTCCTTCTTCGGCATTGCGGAACAGCAACTTCGAAAGCTCGGCCACGCGCTGCGGTCCTAGCGGCACCGTCTTGAGTTTCTGCAAGTCTTCCTTGGCCGGTGTGTCCACGAACGCGGTGAGGCGCTGTTTACCATCGTTCGAAGGGACCGCCTTCGCGGCACTGGCGGCTTTCAGGAAAGCCGCCGCGCCTATCGCGGCCGCCGCCTGTGGATCGTCCAGCGAATTCAGGAAGTCGATCAGCGCCTTCTCCTTTTCCTTCAGGTTGGCGATGGCTTCAATCCGGCTCAGTTTGTCGAACAGGGCCTCTTCATTGAGCTCGCGTTGAAGCGTGTCGAGTTCCAGCAGCCGGTCCTCGAATTGCTGCGCCTGCTGCCGCCATTGCGCCAGGGCTTTGGAGAAGGCGGCGTCGGAGAGTGCCAGCAGCCGGCCCATCTGCCATGCCACCGCGTAGGAGACATCGAAGATACCGGTCGCCTCATCGTAGATCAGCGCCGCTTCCGCGCTGGGGAACGGCTTGCGAGCCACGTTCTCCCAATTCACCGGCGCCAGCGGTCCGTGATACCAGCCTACTGTCCGTTCGCCGCTGCGCTGGTCGTAGGCCAGCGGTACGTAGCCCAGTTCCAGCGATTTCGCCACGCTCAATTCCTGCCCGGTGAGCGAGGCCACCGGCGCGCCGCCCATCGCCAGCACGCCCACATTCACTTTGTTTACCAGTTGGCCGAAGCTGGCCTTGTCGTCGGTCCCGGTGAAAGACCAGTTGGCCAGCGAAACCATGCGGCAATGCGTCTTGCCGGCCGGCAGCGTGGGCGTGAAATTCTCCGAACGAAGCCGGTCGTTCCAGCCTTCCAGCGAAACCAGGTACGCCGTATTCAAGTCTTTTCCCGGCAGCCGGTTCGCCAGCACCACCGAAAACCAGCCGTCCTCGTTCAGCCCCAGCAGTTCCTTGCCGCCCGTGTTCACCTGCCGTACGTGCGCCAGAAACTCCAGGTCGTTTTTGAAAGGAGCCACCGCCTGAAAGGTGCCTAGCGGCACGTCCACCACGCGCAGCGTCACCAGGTCTTTGTTGGGCGTCACTACGGGGTCGATTGTGATCGCGGGCCCGAGTATCCCCGGCCCCGCCGCCGCGCCCGTCAACTGCGTCAACGTGACCGTGCTCTCCGTTACCGGCTCGTCGGCGTGAAACAAGAGTAGCGCGAGCCACGGCCGCGGCATCTGGTTAGGTCCATCGTCGATGGCCTTGATATCCCACGGCAGCGTGCGACGCCGCAGCACGATGTGCGGCAACGTATTGCCGAACGCGCCCGTGCGGTTGGCCGGCGGATACACTGCTTGCACGTCTCTGGGCAGCAGGCCGAAGTGCGGACCATCCACGTGAAATGTCTGCGTTTGCGTGAACTTCTTCGGTGTCGCCGCGAAGATGGCATTCAATCCGATCTTCGAGATGTCCGCCTGCTGCTCCACGTCCACCGTGTATGTGCCCGTCGTGAGCGGCGGCTTGGCGAAATGCTGGAACTGAATCTGCCCCGGACCAACCGTGATTTCGTCCTGCGCCATCAGGCAGCCTCCCCCACGGTTACCAGCGAGACGGATACCGGCGCCGCCACCGGACCGGCAGGCGGCGCCGTCCCGGGTTTGTTGGCGGCCCAGTCGCGGCGCGCGGCATGCGGCGACGCGGCGAAACCGGCGATCCCCGCCACTTCCCACGTCGTGGCGCCCGCCGTCTGTGCCTGGAACGTGGCCACCCCGCCCAAACCGCGCCGCGCATCCTCCGGCACGCGGAAGAACACTACGAACTGGCCGCCATCGGGCAGTACCGATACCGGCGTAAGTGTGCGCGGCAATCCGTCTTCGCCGATCGCCTGCACCAACGCTCCGCAGCCTGCACGCGCCGCGATTTCCCCGGCGCGAACCGTCACCGCCACCGTCTTCACGGTGGGTCCGAAATCGATCTGCAGCCAGCCGCTGTGCCCGTCCACAATATTGCGGCTCACTATCTGGCGGGCGCGGAAAACCGCGATCCCCTCTTCCGGCGCCGCGCCCGTCTGGCTGCGTACCGTGGCGCCGGTGGACTGGAACACGCCGCGTGTCACCGCCAACAGGTTCGAACCTTCCTGCCATCCCGCCGGACCACTGGCGGACGCGGTAGCAGGCGCGGACGGCGGCGGACCGCTCACCAACACGCTCTCCACATAGCGCGGCACCGGCAGCGTCTGTCCCGCGCTCACGATGTGCAGCCCCACCGCATCCCCCGCGCGGTTGAACAGTGCCACGCGCACCGGCGCCGGCGGCGCGTCCGCCGGATTGGCGTCTTTCGCGGCCTCCACCTTGAGCACCAGCGGCGCACTCTTCGACCCGCCCGGAGTCACGCCCCAGAGAACGCTCTTGCCGGTACCAACGTTTGCCTGGTTTTCCCGCGCGGCGGTAGCGCCGGGCACGGTTTCCAGCTTGTGTTCGGGCTCTGTCACATTGCCCGCACGCGTTTCCGCGGCGCCCGCCTCGGCCTCTTCTATCTCCGCCTGGAGTCGCACCAGGGCCGCCAAGAACGCCTTCGGCAGCGGTGCGCGCTCCACCGGTATCGCCAGCACCGGTTCCGCTGCCGGAGCGCTCCCCGCCGAACGGACTGGCCCTAACAACGGCGCGAATTGCAGCAGCGCTTCGGCGCTCGCCGCAAGTGCCGGCAGCGCTTCATCCGGCAGCAACGGGAACCCGGTCTTGCGCGCGGCGGCAATCACCGCCGAACGTGCCGTCACCACCGCGTCTGCCATCACCGTTGTGCGAATGCGTGTATACACCTCAGCCGCCTTGGGCGCGGCCGGCGCCGCTTCGAATTTCTGGATCGCCGCTCGCAGCGGCACCTTGCCGGGCAGCGTTTCGATATCGAATTTGAACGTCTCCAGTTCCATCGCGGGCGGCGACGTCGCCGGCAGGCTGTTCACCGTGCTCGGCCGCAAGGCATTCACGCCCACCAGGCAGCCGTCCACCACCTTGGCGCCGGGCTCCGGCTTCGACAGGTCGTTCTTCGTGTCCCACAGTTCGAACGGCATGCCCTGCTCGCGCGCCTCGAACGTCCACGTGCCACCGGAAATGGTGATCTTGTGCGGCGACGTCAGCGACCCGCTGCCCAGCGGCCGCACGCCCACCGTGGCGTTGCTGATTTCGTCGGACGCCGGGCTAGGGCTGACTCGGATGAGGCTCGCCGGAATCGCCGTCTCCGTAAGCAGCGACAGTTCCTGCGGGTTCACCACCCACTCCTTGGCCGTGCCCACTGCCACTTCGCGGATCAGCCCTCCCGCAATCTTGATCTTGCAGACATCGCTATCGGCTGCCGGCAGGTAAGTCTGCCGGAAGGTGTCCCAATCCAGATAGCTGCCGCCCTTCGGGTCGCCACCCGCGCCCAGCGCCACATCGAAGGAGATGGCGCCCCAGTACACGTGCGCGATGGCCGCGAACTCGGGCCCCCAAATGCGCACCCCGGCGCCCAACTCCACGTGGAAGATCCACCAGGACGCTTTCACGCTGATCGACACTTCGATGTCGTAGAAGAACGGCTTCCAGGAAATCAGGAAGTCCGCCCGCACCATCAGCGAAGCGTAGATGCCGTGTTCTTCGTAGGTGATGGAAAGCGCGCCGCCCGCCATCACGCAGGAAGGCGTCAGCGCGAAGTAGGCCTCGCCGTGAATGCTCACCGGGCCGCGAATCCACGTCAGCGCCAGGCGCGGCACGCGCGGATAGTGCGCCGGCACCGCAAAGCGCGGGTGGTAGCCGCCCAGGGTGAGAACGAAATCGCCCTTGTGCGGGCCATCGAACCAGACGTAGAACGCGAAGCCGCCGCTCAACCGGCATTCCCTGTCGATCACGAAAGAGTTCGCCGTGATCAGTGCTTCCGCCGATGCCAACCCCTCGTCCGGCTTGATACGGATCAGGATGGCCAGCTCCACATACACGTAGGCCGGAACCACGGCGGTCGATCCCGGAATCTCGCGCGGCAGCTTCAGCCGCGACAGGCCCACCAGCGCGAACTCCAGTTGCGCCCCGAATTTCACCAGCAGCACCGCGGTGGATTGAATCAGCCGGAAGCTCTCGAACTTGATGCCCGCCGCCAGCCAGTATTGCCCCACTTTCTTGGGCGTCAGCGGCAGCAGGTCCGTCAGAATCGCCGTGTGGGTTGGGTATTTCTCCGGCTTCTGCGCCGCCACCACCAGCGGGAAAGATTCCACCTGATTGATGGAGGGCATCAGCAAGTCGCGGTTGTAGCCAAAGCCCGCCGCCAGTCCCGTGATGTAGAAGGGCGCCGGACCGCCCAGCGCTTTGTCCAGCAGCGCATAGACGAACAGCGACGGGTCGGCGCCGGTAGAGAACGCGCCGAACGCGGTCAGCGTGAATTGCGGGGCCTTGATGAACGCCGCACCCGCGTATTCCCCGTTGCCCAGATTCAGGAACGTGCCGCCGATCTCCACCGATCCGCCCTTGAATTCCAGGCCGATGCCGCGCAAGCTGAATTCCGGCTCGAACTTGTCCAGCGGGCTTTCCACCGAGAGGCCATCGAGCGTCAGCTTGAGCACGCTGATGTTGAGCGAGGCATCCAGCAGGAACTTGGCCTTGCCGCCACCGAAGCTCGCGCCGATGCGCTCGAAATACGCGGGGCCCAGCTTGCGTTGAATCGGATACCACGTGACACCATCGGACGCTTCGGTTCTTTGCACCTTAACGGGCAGCGAGTTCCCTGTACCAGCCACCGTGGAGTCGGTCTCGAGGGCCGGCCCTTTGAAACCGTCCAGTACCTTGCCGCCGATTTCGAGCCTGGGCTCGATATGAATGCCGGAACTCCGGGGCAGATCGACGTGCGCCTGGCCATTGAGCAGGCCGTTGAGCCGCGTTTCCTGCGCCTCGGTGAAGGCGCCCGACGAGACCGTCAGTGCATAGCTGAGCTTGAGCGTTTCGCTGGCCGGCACAAAGGCGCCCACCACCGGCAGGTTGCCCAGGTCGATCCCGGCGCCCAGGTCCACCGACAATGCCGCCTGCGGTTTTCCCTGCCCGCTGGCAAACAGCAGCACCACCTGCCGCGGCGTCACGGAGAACGCATTCGTGACTCTCGACGCATTGTCGTCGCCCAGCGCCGTCAGCAGATCTTTCAACCCGATGCCCACGCCGTCCGAATTAGTGGCCAGGGCAAACAGCTCGGACGAGGTACCGGTCTTGTCGAAGACCAGGTTGAACGTCATGCCCGCCGCCCGCAATTCGCCGGTTACCGCGAAGCTCCGGCCCGTGCCGCTCGGGTTGGGGGCGGAGATGGCGTGAAGCGTGATGGGGATTGAGGCCGCGACCCCGGTAATCGCCATCTGGCCGTTGCAGAACGCCTGGAAAGTATCGCTGGCGTTGTCGCGTGAGACTTCGAAGGATAGCAGGCTTGCGCCGCCCAGCGCCTCCGGCAGCGCCGCCGGAGCCGCTCCCAGTTTCGCCACCAGAGCGTTCAGCGCGGCGGTCATTGTGAGGTTGGAGGCGTCGCCCGCCAGGCGCCAGCCGGTATTCGCGACGTGGACTTCCAGTTGGGCGCTACCGAAGGGAAAGTCCGGGCCGGCGGCGGTGGTGACGCTAAACGAAAGGTCGAAGGTTTTCGTCGCGGCATTGGCCTGCAAGAGCAGGTGTGCCACGCTGAGATCGGGCACCACGCGGCTCAGGCCGAACTCCGCCGGCACCAGCTTGGACACCTTCAGGTCCAGCTCGCCCGTCTGTTCCACAGTGAGGACAAAGCGCGGCACTTCGAGCGTCACGTCCAGCGTGACATCGGCATCCAGCGTCACGGTGCCGCTAAGCGTGCTCAGGGCCTTGCGGTCGGATGAGAACGGGTTAAGCACCAGGATGCTGGCTTCGGAAAACGCAACGGACTTCACGCCGGGAAACGGCAGCCCGCTCGTGCCCGAGCGCTG
>JAPKZC010000845.1:0-7078 GCA_026394025.1 Candidatus Solibacter sp. | reverse complement strand
ACCCTCGAACGAGACGCGCGCGCCAAGGCGCCGCAACGCGAAGTTCTGCGCCACTGGCTTCAAAACGTTGCGGAAGGCGGGTGGGACGAAATCGAACTCCGGTCCGCCCGCGCCCAGCAGGCTGGCCAACGAATCTGCAACGGATTGCAGGGTGATGCCTGTGGGCGCGGCGCTGACCAGCAAGGCAGGGACGCCCGGTAAGATTTCCGCGCCAATCCGAATCGATTTGCCGAGGCCGTCCAGGTCCACTCGCGTGGTGAGGCCGAAGGCGGGCCGGTCGGCTGCGTCGAGCACCGATTGCCGCGGGTCTATGGGGCTGTAGATTCGCAGCTCGGGCGTGCCGAACGGCAGCCGCTCAAACGCGAGCGGCGTGGGCAGTTTCGCACCGAGGTAAATGCCCGATGCCTCCGCCTCCGGACGGTCCCACGGCAACTGGCCGGGGCCGAGTGGTGTGGGCGCCGCGGAGGGCAGTACCACTGGACCAGCCAGGGGCAGGCTGGCGGGCATACCGAGCGCCCGCAACAGCGGGTCCAGCAAGCCGGACGTGCTCAATCCCGGAAGCCCGAAGACCACTGAGGTGACCAGCGACAACCCGGGGTCCAACCCGTCGCCGGCATGAGATTGCACCACAAATTGGGCGCCTCCCTCCACGTTGAACAGGCGCTCGTTAAGGTAAGCGAAAATCGATTGGCCGGGCTCGTTGCTGGCCTCTTCCGTTTCTTCTACCTGGTCTTCGGGCAAGGTCTCCGGGTCATCGACGGAGGGGAGCGCGGGAAAGCTTTGGTCGAACGTCCAGTTTGCAGGCGTGAAGGTGAGTGTAGCCTGCACTTCGCCGTTCACGATTGCGATGCGGCCCTTGAGCGGAACCGCCGGCAGTGAGGCGAACACCACGGTGGCGCCATCGAGGCCCAGCCGGTCGGCCCCCAACAGGGGCGCCTGGCCTTCCAGGGTCAGCGAATCGCCGTCGGGGGTCACCGCGAGGTTTTCGATAGCCAGCCCGGCATTCCCGTACAGGCTCGTGATCTGCCTCCGCAGTTTCTCGCTGTTCACCGCCAGCGTGCCCCAATCGGCCGGGACGCCACCGCTGTTCATCAGCAATTCGCGAATGACGCTCAGATCGCTCATCGGAATCCCCCCAGCTTGCGTTGGCGCGCGTTTTCGTGAAGCCGGTTCAACAGTCCATAGACCTGCCTGAATACACGCCTGTCGGGCCTGCCGTCCACCTTGCCGGCCAGCGCGTCCGCGTGCTTGATTCCGATCACCGACGGGACCATGTCGGTCGCCAGGCCGCCGGCCAGGAGCGAGAAGGTGGGTATGTCGGACTGGCTGAACGCGGGCACGGTGCCATCGCCATCGCTTCTAAAGTCCGTGGGGTTAAAGTTCGGGTTCGGGACGCTCCGCAGAGACTCTACTTCTTGCAGGCGTGTGTCGTCGCCGATCTCCGTCGTGCTGAACTGAAACTTCACTTGCTGGCAAGTGGGAATGCCGCGGAGCACCACGGCCCCGGTGTACGGAAACCGGTAGCCGTTTAACCGCCGGTGAAACTCCAGGCCGGCGCGCACGCCACTGGCGGTCCCCGTCGCGGATGGTCTTTGGTGGTCCTGCCTGGCTCCGTGCGCGTCTTGGTGGAAACCGTGGTGCTTCCTTCCACCACCCGCACCACATACGAAAACGTTGGGTCGCAAACCGTGCGGAAGATGGTCTGCACATAGAACGGATCGTCCGCCGGACCGGCAACGCGCGACTGGCGAAACACGTTCGGCCGGCCCTCCAGCAAGCTGGGAAACGGCATCAATTCAAACCCGCCCTTGACCACACTGGCGCTGGTCAGGCACTTCCAACCCGCGTTGCCAAACGCCAGGGCGCCAGTTACGTCGTCCTCCACTCCCCGCACGAAACGCATAATGACTTCGGGCGCGCCCTTCAGCGGGGCGGCCACGTGAACCACGCCTAAAACCTGGTCGATCCAGTTGGCAGCCGTCCGGTCGACCCGGCGGAGCGCTTCCAGTTGGCGGAGAGCTTCCAGCACGTTCAGCGCGCCCATGCTGTGGGTGACGAAAAAAATGCCGCGGAAGGTCGCGTTCCCTGCAAAGCGGCGCAGGATCGTGCGGACGGTGTCGTCGAGTTGGCTGACGCTGACGTGATTAGAGTGCAGCCAGTTGTATCCGCTGGCGAAAACCTTTGGTGTAAAACGGAGGGGGCCATCCGGCTTGCTGCAATCTTCCAGAAATGGACGGTAGGCCTTCTTCATCACGGTTTCCCAGCCGAGGGAAGCCGGATCGTCGCCACGCGGTTGCACCCCACCGTGAGGCGACGTCTGATAGTGCTGGAAATCGTATCGCTGCTGGATGGGCGCGGCAACTACGTGCTTCGCCATCCCCAGCAAACTGTTCACGGGCCACCCAATGCCTCCGGCCGAATCCAGGGGGCTGGCAAAGATACCCGGCACCAAGACAACGGCGACAGTGTCCATCGTTCGGCATTCCCCCTGTGTGTTCAGCCACGCACTTACTTTGCTTGGCCGGCGGCGCAAGCGAAGCCCGAGTTGGAATCCTTAATTAGATGTGAACTTAGCCTTACTGTCAAGTTGTTTTTCAAGAAACATCGATAACTCCCCGATTTGGGCGGGTATTACTCCCGTGCTGCTTGCTGCGAGAGACTCTGCAACTCCGATACCAGGTTTGTCACGGTCCGAAACGCCGCCGGAGCCATCAGCGGAGAAGCGGCGGCGGCACAGAGCGATGCGGCGACGCGCACCGAGGCGGTCAGAATCAGGACCATCCGGGCCCGGTAACGAAGCTCGGCCTCCAGTAACGCGAAGTGTGCCTGGCGCTGCTCCGGTGCAGCCGGTCCAGCCCATACGGTAGCCAGATCTCCGGTCCAGCCGATCACGCTGCGGGCCTGCGGGCCGCTCTCGATGGAGCTTTCGGCCGCCGCGAATTGCGAGAGCCGCTCCACCAATGTCCGGAAGCGCGCCACAGTTTCGTCCCAGTACCCCGAGAGATCGAACGGCATGAAGCCGAACGAAACGCTGTCGGGTTCCAGGCTCTGCACCTCGCCAATCTGCCGGATCCGCGCCAGGGCCGCATCCATCGCGGCCAGGCGTTCCTCCTCTGCTGTCATAACAGCTTCAACGCGCCCAATAAGTTGGTCGCGGCCGAGGACGCCAGCTTGATCATCTCCGTCCGGTTTGCCAGCGCCTTATCTACCGCGTCGCAGTGAATCTTCCACAATGCGTCATCCACCTTGCCGTCGGCTGACGTTGGCACGCAGGCCAGCGTGTTGCCATTGATATTGAGCCGCGTCAGGGCGCAGAGTTTGGCGCCGGTAAAACGCCCGTTTTCGTATTTCACGTCCGGCAGATTGTCGCTGACATACGTGAGAATTTCAGTAGTCGTCAGGTTTTCCACGGCCTTCTGAAGCGATTCGCCGATGCGCTGCACCACGTCCTGCAAGGTGGAGGAGAGTGTCGATTGTGCGTCTCGCAGTGGGTCGAGGAGTCCGAATTGAACCTCCTCCGCGGCCGCCGGGGGTGCCGTTTGCTTAGGCGGCGCAGACGGAGGCGCCGAGGATGTCACGCGAATCGGCGCCGCGGCCACCGGCCGCACCTCGCCCGCGCCATCCACCGCCAGATTCAGCCGCACCGCCGGATCTCCAATCACCGAATAGCTGCGCGCGTCGTTGTTCGCGGTCCACATACCAGCCACTTCGTAATCGTTGGGAATCTTGCCGTACTTGATATCTTCAAGCTCGCTCGAAAGGTCGCTCGACAGCTCCGCGTAGCGGCCGTTGAAGTATTCCAGCGCCGAGCCCACGGGGTGGCCTTCCATCAGCCGCTTCAGCGTGCTTTGGAACGTCTGCAGCTGACGTCCCGCGCCGGTCCACTTGAAGGAGTAACCCCAGGCGCGCTCCACGTGTCCGATCACTGCCAGCGCGCCGCCGCGCGGATGCGCCAACATCCGCTGCGGCAACCGCGCTACAAATCCGCGCGGCGCGATGGCCTGGCGCTCGGTAGCACCCATCGGCGCATAAGCGTCGTACTGCGGGGTGCCGGCGCCATAGCAGGCGAAATGCAGCCCGATCAGCCCGAGCATGCGCGCGTCGGAAGCAACGTCGTCTCCGGTGAAGTAGAAGTCGGGCGAGAGCGCCTGCTTCCACGAGGGGCCTGGCCAATCCTGGCAAAGCAGCGCCCCCTGCGCCGCCAACTGCCGCTGGTGTCCGTTGGGGTAGCCCATTCCGTGGCTCGCGGTGAACAGCAGGGCAGGCGTATCGGTCCCGCCCAGCAGGCTCGCCAGGCGCGTCTTGACGGCTTCTTCCGGCCGGATGGTGTCGATTTTCCAGCCCGGCTGGTCAGTGGCGGCGAACTCAGCCAGGGGCGCCACCAGGTCTCCGGCGCTCATGTTGGTGGCGGCGTCGCCCGGATTGGCGACGCCGAAGAACGCCGCGCGCCGCGCCAGCGCCAGGCCGCCCGTCTCCGCCTGCACCACGCTGCGTGCGTACCGCGCGTACTCTTCCGGAGTGTCGAAGGCGATGCGCCCGACGGCGTACTGCACGTCGACCTGGTACTGGAACCGGTAGGGGATGGCCTGCGGATCACCCACCAGCAGCAGGTAGTAGGGGACCTTGTCGGGATCGGCCGGACCCGGACCGGCGCCCTGCCGCCGCAAAAACGCGGTCTTCGATTCGTCCGGACGGTAAGCGTCGGCCCCGATGTATTCGCGGTAGTAGCGTTCTTTCTTCGCCGATGCCTGCGCGCGGCGCAGATCGAGCAGCGGAGCCAGCGCCTCGCGGATCGCGGGGTCGTGATTGGCGGCAAAGATAACGCCCCATCCGGTCTGCGCCAGATCTTTGGGATCGACACCTTCGATGGCGCCGAAATGTTGCTGCGACTCGCGCTCACGGCGCGCTTTGAGTTCCGTCATGTGCGCGGAATCGAGCGCTTCGCCGCGCGCCAGCAGCGATGCGTCGCTCACGGACATCGGGCTCTGTAAGTACGCACCGGTTGTCGCGTCAATGCCGTTAAAAACCAGTAGATCTTGGTCCATTGTCCCCTTTCTCTGAAGCCCGCGGGCGCCGTGAATCTACCTATGTCTTTGTATCGTCGTCGGGCCCCGAGAAGACGGGCCCGGATCCCGGCCGAATCGAAAGCACCGGGTAGCTGCCGCCAGCCCCGCAGGAGATGCTGTTCGGACAAGGACAATCCGGCGCTTGCGTCAGCATGCAGTAATTCCCCGCCGCTGCCGCCAAGAACCCGAACGTTGTCGAACCCCCCGCGTCGATCATCACGGTTAGATCCGGATGCGGAGTCAGCACCGCCGCGGTGTCGGCGGTCATACAGAGTTTCGTCTGCGCATCGGGGACTGCAAAAAATGTCACACTGTCGCCAGGGATGATCGGCACCGAGGATACATTCGGCACCCACGCTTCACCCTGTATAGAGACTCTAACTTCGGTATTTGCCATCTTGAACTTGAACCTCCAGTCTGGATTAGTAGTTTACCTCACTAGCTTGGTCATGATCGCAACAAACTGAGGATCCGCGCGTAATGCCGCGAGTTCCGGTTGGCGCCGGACGTACTCCAGGGAATATCCAGATTGGAGGGCCCGGCCGAGGAAACTCAGCGCTTCTTGCCGGCGATGCAGCAGTTCGTATGCTTCGCCAGCCTTGTACAGCACTTGCGGATTGTTTGGATCCAGCGCCACCGCTTGCCTCAGGAGGGGCAGACCCTTGACCGGGTCGGCGATGGAGGCGTAAAAGCTACCCAGCCTCGCCAGAACAAGCGCGTCGTTGGGCCTGTTCTTGCGGTATTCCTCCGCCAGCAGAATGGCGGTAAGGTATGCCTTTCGTGCCTGTTCCCGTCCGCCGGGAGCCCACAGCAAAGCAGAGGCGAGATTACCGGCCGCCACGTAGTTGTTGGGATTCAACCCGAGGGCACGACGGAAAATATCCGCGGCCTTTAAGTACTCTCCTTCGAGTTGCAGGGTTGAGCCCAGATTGGATAGATAGCTGGGATCGACGTCGAACTGAATCGCCTTCTCGAACGATGCTTTGGCGTCGGCAAAGCGCTCCAGATTCTTGAACGCCACGCCCAGGTTGTTGTACGCCCGCCCGTTGTCCGGCGTCAAGGCGATCGCCTTTTGGAACTGGATTACCGCATCGTCCAGCCGGGCAGGCGCGCTGTAAGACATGTAATACAGCCCCAATTGATTCGGCCAGCGCCAATCCTTGGGGTCCAGATCGATTGCTTTCTGCAAGGCAGGCTCGACCTCTTTATTCCGTCCTTGCTTTCTGTACAGATCCGCCTGCGCCGCGTACACCTCCGGATGCGTCGCATCCAGGTTCTGCGCCTGCCCCAACTCCTGGGTCGCCAGGTCGTTCCGGCCCGCGTCGGTATAGATCATCCCCAGCGTCACATGGACGGAGACCAGATTCTGGCCCAACTCCAGCGCTTTGCCGCAGGCTTCCTTGGACATCGCGATGTATCGGGTATCGCGCGTGTCCTGATAGCGCCGCCAGTACGCCCGGCCTAGCCCCGCCCAGGCCGGCGCGAACCTGGGCTCCTTTTCGATGTTCTTCTGAAACCGCGGAATCGAGTTTTCCAGATTGTGCGGCTGATAATAATGCTCCAGCAGGTCCTGTGCTTTCAGGTACTCGGCGTGCGCGCCGGCCGCTTGCTCAATCCCGCTTTCCAACCTGCTCCGGATTCCAGGCACCAGGTAGCCCGCCAGCAGCAGAACCGGTACTGCCACCACCATCCACCACCGGAATCGCCTGGGCTTCGCCGGTGCCAGCGGCATCGATACCGGACTGATGCCGATCGCGTCGGAGAGCGCCGCCAGCAACTGCCCGGCGCTGGCGAACCGCTTCTTCGGGTCCGCATCGATCGCCATCTCCACGACTCGCGCGAATTGCACCGGCAGGTCGCTCCGCTCCGCGAACAGGCTGCGCGCTACGCCCGACGCATAGGCTTCCGCTAGGTTCTGCACACCCGCCAAGGGCTCCACCGGAGATTTGCCCGTGACCAGTTCGAACAGCATCGCACCCAGCGCGTAGATATCGCCCGCCACCGAGGCCGAC
>JAPKZC010000183.1:1575-10049 GCA_026394025.1 Candidatus Solibacter sp. | reverse complement strand
AGACCCTGGTGCCAGGGTCTCGATATAAGGATTGCGCCGAAGATTCTAAGGATCCTAGCAGGAGCTACGAGGCAATCGTCGAGACCGGCGGCGGTGCGTTAGTGGGCCTCTACCCAGGCCTGGTGCACCTGGGCCGCTTCCGAATTCCCCAGCAGGAAATAGGTCCTGGCCAGGAGCACGTGCGCGGCACGGATCTGGGCAGGGTCGCAGCCTTGCAGTTTCAGGGCGGCCTCGGCCTCGTCCACCGCTCCCTGATAGAGCTGCTCGACGTCGAGGAATTTGGCCTTTTCCAGATGGGCCGGGCCGTAGCCGGGCTGTAGCCGGAGCACCTCGTCGACGATCTTCCTCGCGTCCTCCGGGCGCCCCGCTTTTCCCAGGAAATCGATGAACTGGAAGGCCGCGGCGGGATCGAACCCAGGCATGCGGCGGTTCACTTCCAGGGCCTTGCGGAAGGCTGCCTCGGCCTGCGCGGGGTGGTCGAGTTTCTGTTCCGCCAACGCGGCCAGCGTGTAGGACTGCAGCAGGGCGAGATCGTTGTGCTGGGACAGGGCCGCGACCTTCCTGGATTCCGCCACACACACCTCTTCGCGATGATTGAGAAACGCCCACTGCGCGTAGAAGTGGTGCACTTCGGGGTCGGAGGGGAGAGCGCGGGAGGCGGCGCCCAGCAGTTCCCCGGCTCGGGTACCCTGCGGAGCGGTTCGGAACAGCATCAAGCCCAGAGTCTTGCGCAGGAGGGCCGATTGCGGATGGGCCTTAAGGCCTCGCTCCGCGGCATCCATGGCGCGTTGCGGCTGGCCGAATTGGGCCCAGCTCTGCGCCAGCATGCCGTACGCATCGGCCGGGCTCGCCGGGTTTGCGGCCGTCAGCGATTCCAGAATCCCCGCCGCCCGGGCCAGATTGCCCCGCTCCATTTGCGCCGCAGCCTCGGCCAGTTCAGGAGGCGCCGCTCGCGGAACGGAGGCCTGCGCCAGCCAAAGCGCCACTGCCGCCAGGACGATCATGGCTCACGCGCCTCGAGCACGCGGTCCGCCGCGACGCGCTCCAGAACCTGCCGCACTCCGCTCGGCCAGCGGATCTCGATCCGCTCAGCCTGGCGGTTGCGGCCCAAACCGAAATGAACCCGGCGGTCGCTGGCGGAACTGAGTCCCACGGCGGTGGTGGCGTGATTGAACTGCGTCCCACCGGCGGTGGTTACCTCGACGCGCGCACCCAGTCCGTCGCGGTTGCTGCGCGTGCCCGTAAGCCGCAGTGACAACCAGTGATTGTCATTGCTTGAGCGGTTCAGAAAAACCTCCGGCGCGGCATTTTGATTGGCGACCACTACGTCGATTTTGCCATCGTTGTCCAGGTCCGCGAAAGCCACGCCGCGATGGGCCTGCGGCGCCTGGAAGCTGGGTCCCGCGCCTACACTCACATCTTCGAAACGGCCAGGGGTCGCCTGGCGGAACACGGAATTCGGCAGCTTCGACGGCAAACGATCGATCTCCTCGGAATTGTCGAGGATGGAGGCGTTTGAGGTGAACAGGTCCTTCCAGCAATCGTTGTCGAAATCGAAAATCCCGTTGCCCCAGGCGGTGTGGCCGCGGGACACCCTGGCGACCCCGGAGCGGCTGGTTGTGTCCACAAAATCGCGGCCCCGGTTCAGAAACAGCGGGAATGTGTCGCCGATCATGCCCACCACGAAGATGTCCGGGCGGCCGTCGTTATCGATGTCGCGGAAGTCGGCGCCCATTCCGGCGATCGACTTGCCGTCCTCGTTGTAGGCTACGCCCGCGCGGATCCCAACCTCCGTGAACGTGCCGTCACCGTTGTTGTGAAAAAGGAAATTCCGGAAGGTATCGTTGGAGATGAAGACGTCCGTGAAACCATCGCCGTCGTAATCGGCAAATGCCGCGGCCATGCCTTTGCCGACCAACTTCCCGAAGCCGGACCGCTCCGTGACATCCGTGAATGTGCCATCGCCGTTGTTGTGGTACAGCCGGTTCGGCAGCCCTTCATACGAGTCCGGCGCGCAGTAGGCCCGAATCTCGTTGACCTTGCAGACCGGCTCGTTCGCAGCCGTCCACTTGACGTAATTCACTACGAGCAAGTCGAGGTGGCCGTCGTTGTCGAAATCGAACCACCCGGCACCGATCGACCAAGGCTTGTACCCGGTGGAATCGATGCCGGAGAGGCCTGCCTTCGCAGTGACGTCCGTGAAAGTGCCGTCGCCGTTGTTGTGCAGCAGTTGGTTCCGATTCACGCCGGGCAGATAGAGATCTTCGAAGCCATCGTTATCGTAGTCTCCAACCGCCACGCCCATACCGAAGCCTGTGCCCTGCACTCCGGCCTTTACGGTGACGTCGGTGAAGCTGCCGTCGCGGTTGTTGTGGAACAGCCGGTTCCAGAAGCCCGGCCCCGATTTTTCGAGTCCCGGGATGGTAGCGCCGTTGACGAAGTAGAGGTCCGGCCATCCGTCGTTATCGTAGTCGAGCGCCGCGACCCCGGAGATCATTGTCTCGATCTGGTGCTTCTGGGGCGACCGGCTATTGTTGAGCGTGAAGCGAACGCCCGAGCGTCCGGCCACGTTCTCGAAACGGATTGGACCTGCCGTGACAGATTGCGTCTTGTGCTGCGCGGCGAGGAAACTCAGTACCAGTGTCAGCCATGCCGCCAGTGTGAGAGCCCGCTTCATTGCGCCGGCTCTTCAATCTTGAGGATCCGGTCGGCAGGCACGTTGGCGAGGGTCTGTACGATCCCCTTCGGCCAGCGGATTTCGAGCGACTGGATCACTTTCTCCCCGCCCAGCCCGAAATGCACGCGCCGGTCGCTGGTGGACATGAAGCCGACGCTAGTGGTCAAGTGGTTGTACAGCGTGCGGCCGGAGCCGAGGGTCAGTTTGAACCGGGTGCCGATCGCGTCGCGATTGCTTTGCCGGCCCGTGGCATCGAGCAGTAGCCAGTGGTTGCCGGTGCCGCCCGAGTTCATCAGGATGCGGGGTTTCTCGTTGAGAGACGTAACCACCAGGTCCATCGCGCCATCATTGTTGAAATCCGCGAAGGCGGATCCTCGCTGAAATCCGGTTCGCAGAAAATCTTTCCCCATCTCCTGGGAGACATCGCGGAAGCTCTTGCCGTCTACATTTTCGAAGATGGTATCGTGCTGGCGCGCCTTGGCTACGATGTTATCCACGTCGCCGTTGGACGAATAGATGTCCTTCCAGCCGTCGTTGTCGTAATCGATGAAGCCCGTGCTCCAACCGGACAGGTTTTCGCTCAGCCGCTGGCCCATCAGGTTGTTGTAGAAGACATCCACGTAGCCGTCGTTATCATAATCCTTTACATCGCATCCCATGGCCGAAACGGTAGTGCCGTCGTCGTTGTAAGCGACGCCGAAAAGGATGCCCATTTCCTTGAAGGTGCCGTCGCCTTGATTCACGTAGAGAAAATTGCGCTCCGTGTCGTTGGCCAGGAACACATCCAGGTAGCCGTCGTTGTTGAAATCGGCGATGCCGATTCCCATGCCCTTGCCCAGCGCGGCGCCGAAGCCAGCCTTCACGGTCACGTCTTCGAACTTTCCGTGGCCCAGGTTGTGGTAGAGTCGCTGAGGAACCGGCTTGTAGAGCTTGGGGCTGCAGTATCGGTCTATGCCGCCATTCTCGCAGCGCACGTCACTGGCAGGCGACCACACGGTGTAGTTTGAGACCACCAGGTCGAGCAATCCGTCGTTGTCGTAGTCGAACCACGCCGCCGCCACGCTTAAGGTGCCATCGGGCTTGCCGCCGATACCCGACTGGTCTGTCACATCGGTGAAAGTACCGTCGCCATTATTGTGGTAGAGCGTGTTCCTGCCGGCATTGCAGAGAAACAGATCGCTGTGGCCGTCGTTATCGTAGTCGCCAGCCGCGACTCCGAAGCTGAAATCGAGGTCCGCGCCGGTGAGCCCCGCCCGCGCGGTGACATCCTCGAAAGTTCCATCGCCGCGGTTGCGCAAGAGGCAGTTGTAGTAGGAGGGCCCGGTGCGCTTCAACTCGGGCAACTGCGCACCGTTGGTGAAGAAGATATCCATCTGGCCGTCGCCGTCGAAATCGAGGATCGCGATGCCGCCGCACATCGGTTGCGGAAAATATTTTCGGCCTGTGAAGCTGTTGTTGGAAACATAGGAGAAGCGGGAACGGGGGGCGATATCGGTAAAATGCGGCCGTAGCGGCGCGGCTTCCACCGGCAGGAGATATAAGAACACGGTGCAGATGCCCGTCATTGCCAGCAGCGTGACGACGTGGCAGGTGCGTAGGTTCATCGTGGTAGAAGTATAGAATAGCGCGCTACCGTCAGAGCACGCTCATCCTGTGTACGCAGACGCTGGCTGCGCCCGGATGGCCGCTCTGCTGGCCTGGTCCGGCGAGCACGATCGGCGTGGCCGCGCGGCGCGGCCAACCAGCCGGCGAATCCGCCATACCACGGAGGTGGCCGCGTTCGGACCTTGCGAGAATACTCAGAGAATCGTGTGCGATCCTTATAGATTCCGTACAAGCCAGTGCGACATCCTAGTGACGTGGTGAAGCGCGAAAGAGTTCTATGCTTCCGGCAGCGGGGGCGGCAAGGCCTACGATTATGGCAGTGATCGCGATTGACTTGGGGACCACAGGTTGTAAGTCCGCGCTGTTCGACGGAAGCGAGATGTTGGGGTCGGCATACCGGCATTACAGCTACACGTCGCCGGAGGATGGATGGGCAGAACAGGATCCTGAGTTCGTGTGGAACCTGGTCGACCAGACCGTCCGGCAGGCGATCGCGAGTTGCCGTGCGATCCCCGAGGTTGAGGCCGTGTGCATCTCCGTGCAGGGCGACGCCGTGATACCCATCGACCACCAGGGCATGGCGCTCCACGCCGCCATTCTCGGGATGGACACGCGCAGCGCGCAGGAAGCCCAGGACTTGCAGGAACACTTCGGGCGCGGACAACTCTACGCCGCCACGGGAATGCCCTGCGAACCGCTCAACGCCATCACCAAGATTCTCTGGCTGGCGCGCAACCATCCGGAATTACGCAGGAGCCTTTGGATACGTGCAGTACGGCGATTTCCTGCTGATGAAGCTCGCCGGCGTCCCGGCGCTGGATTTCACCATGGCATCGCGGACCATGGCGTTCGATCCGGTGCGCAAGGATTGGGTGCCCGGTATTCTCGAATTTGTCGGCATCGCGCCGTCCCAGTTGGGCAATCTCGCGCCCTCCGGCATGCCTGCGGGTATTATCCTCAAGTCCGTCGCCGAGTCCTGGGGCATCAGCCGTAGCGCGCTGGTGATCACCGGGGGCCACGATCAGTGCCTGGCCGCGGTGGGGGCGGGCGTGATCGAGAGCGACTTGGCGTGCTACTCCATGGGCACCGCGGAAGTGATCAGCACGTGCTTCCCAACGCCGCGCGCCGGCAGCGCGATGCTGGAAGCCAACTATCCCTCCTACTGCCACGCCGTCCCCGACCACTATTTCACGATCACGCTGAATCAATCCGGTGGCCTTTCGCTCGAGTGGTTCCAGAACAACGTGATGGGGCTCGACCAGCTCTCCGAGCAGGCACGCGCCGCGGCCGTAAGCAGTCTGCTCGACGAAATCCGCATCCAGCCGTCGAGAGTCATGTTCCTGCCGCACATCGTGGGCAGCGGGACCCCGACCTGCGACCACCTTTCGCGGGGCACGTTCTTAGGGCTCTCGCTCAAGACCGGTCGCCCGGACATGTTCCAGGCGGTAGTGGATGCTCTGGCGTTCGAGGCCCGCCTGAACCTGGAGACGCTGGCCGACCGCGATATCCCGATCCTGGAATTGCGCGGGGTAGGCGGCGGCACGCGGTCGGAGCGGCTGCTGGAACTGAAAGCCACGGTATTGAACCGGCCCATACGGACGTTGAAGAACCCACAAGCGGCACTGCTTGGCGCCGGCATTCTGGCACAGGTGGCGATTGGCAAGTTCGCCGGCATCGAAGAGGGATGCCGGGAGTGCGTGTTCATTGACCGGACAATCGAACCGCGCCGCGACGCGGTGGAAGTCTACTCGGCGGCCTTCGAACGGTTCCGCCAGGTGCACGGCACCCTGCGCAGTTTCTATCACAACTGGAGGGCGGAATGCCGGACGACGGTTCTCGTCTAGAACGGATGCGCGCCACGCTGCTGCGCGAGTCCTCCATTCTCGCCGGCCTCGCGGAGAACCTGGACGCGGCGTCCGCGCAGGCGGTGGACGTGCTGCTGGAAACACGCGGCCATGTACTGGTGGGCGGCGCCGGAACGTCCAACGCAATCGCCATGCGGCTGGCACATCTGTTGTGCTGCTGCGGCGTGCCCGCGGTCTTCCTGCACCCTTCCGACAGCTTGCACGGCAGTTCCGGGGCTGTCACAGGCGGCCACACGGTGGTGCTCATCTCGAAGGGCGGCAAGACGGCCGACGTCAACCGCTTCGCCCGCATTGCACGGGAGCGCGGCGCGCGCATCGTGGCTTTCACGGAAGACCCAAGCTCCGAACTTGGGCAACTGGCCGACGCGGTGGTGACCGTCAAGATCCCCGCCGACAGCGACCCGTTCGGCATGGTGGCAACCTCCAGTTCGCTGGCCAACGGCGCGGTGGCGGACGCGATCTGCGAGACCATTCTGCACGAAAAGGAATACTCGCGCGAGTCTTTCGCACGGACTCATCCGGGGGGCGCGGTGGGCGACCGCATCGAACGCGAAGGGATCCTGAAGTGATTTCGATGCAGGCCGTCATTTTCGAAGGCCGGGAGAAGATGCAGGTGGCGGCGGTCCCGCGGCCTGAGTGCGGACCGGACGACGTGCTGCTGGAAGTGGCCGCGTGCGGCATCTGCGGCGGCGACGCGCGCAGCTACTTTGTGGGCGACCAGCACACCGGCATGCGCCGCATCCCGGGGCACGAGATGGCCGGCACCGTCGCCGAAGCCGGCCGCAACGTGACCGCATGGGCGCCGGGCGACCGCATTGCATTGGCGGCGGACGTCCACTGCGGGGAGTGCTGGTACTGCGCCCGCAGCCTGTTCAATATGTGCGAGAGCCTGCGCATTCTGGGCAAACACCTGGACGGCGGCCTCGCCGAGTACATGCTGCTGACCCCGGACATCATGAGGCACGGCATCGTGAACCGCGTGCCTGCCGGGCTCAGCCTGTTGCACGCGGCCATTTCCGAGCCTCTGTGCAGCGTGCTGGCCAGCCACGATGAACTCGCCATTCAGCCCGGCGAAACCGTGGCCGTGATCGGCTGTGGCCCGATGGGGATTCTGCACCTCGAACTGCTCCGCGCGCGCCAGGCACGCGTCGTCATGATCGATCTTTCGTCCACCCGCCTGGCGATGGCCCGCGATGCATTCCGCGCTGAGTTCACGATCGACGCCAATCTAGCCGACCCTGTGCAGAAACTCCGCGACCTCACCGAAGGGCTCGGGGCTGATGTCGTGATCGTAGCCGCGCCCTCGGCCGGCGCGGTCCGGCAATCCATCTTGCTGGTCCGGAGACGCGGGCGCGTCGGACTCTTCGGCGGCTTGCCGGCGGCTGCCTGCGAGGTCGCGCTGGATATCAACCTGATCCACTACAGCGAGCTTCGACTGATTGGCAACTTCTCCTACCATCCCCGGTACCACGAGTGTGCGCTGCAGTTGTTAGCCTCGGGGGGAGTTCGCGCGGCCAGGCTGATTACCACATATCCGATCGAAGAGACGCGCCAGGGCCTGCACGACATCCGCGACGGCAAGGTACTGAAGGCGGTGGTGGTTCCGAACCCAGGGAGGATGCTCGATTGACCGGCATACATCAGGACCTCGCGCGGCGCGCCGAAGCGCGCAACCCCATCCGTTTCGCCGTGGTGGGAGCGGGACAGATGGGCACCGATATCGTGAGCCAGGTGCACTGCATGCGCGGCATCGAAGTCGCCGCGATTGCCGATCTCGACCTGAGCCGCGCCACGGAGGCGTACCAGATCGCCCGAGTCCCCGCCGAGCGAGTCGTTGTCACGAACTCCGTCAACTCCGCCAACGACGCGGTCCGCGCCGGCAAGTTCGTAGTAACCGAGGATCCCGCTCTCATCCCCGGGATTGAACTCCTCGAATCCGTGGTGGACGCCACCGGACATCCCGAAGCGGGCGCGCGCGTCGCGCTCGACTGCTTCGCCCACCGCAAGCATCTGGTGATGATGAACGGGGAGGGCGATGTTACGATTGGTCCGGTGTTGCGCCGCAAGGCAGAAGAAGCAGGCGTGCTCTACAGCATGGCGGCGGGCGATGAGCCCACCGCGCTGATGGAGTTATACGGCTTTGCCATGGCGCTCGGACTGGAGATTGTCGCCGCAGGCAAGGGTAAGAACAACCCCTTGAATCGCGACGCCGTGCCCGAAGAGTA
This sequence comes from Candidatus Solibacter sp., assembly GCA_026394025.1. Classification (GTDB taxonomy): domain Bacteria; phylum Acidobacteriota; class Terriglobia; order Bryobacterales; family Bryobacteraceae; genus Solibacter. The sequence goes on along the minus strand of JAPKZC010000183.1, from coordinate 1,677 downwards.
CGCCGTCGAGGCCGCTCGCCGCGGCCTGAATCCGCACATGCTGGTGGAGTTCGTCGATGGCTCCAAGACCATGATCGAGATGGCCTGCTTCGCCAACGCCAC
>JAPKZC010000183.1:0-1548 GCA_026394025.1 Candidatus Solibacter sp. | reverse complement strand
GCCGCAAGGGCGTGGTGGACTACGCGGTGGGCAAGGTGGCGCCAGGCGTCTTCCTGGTGGTCTCGACGGATCATCCGCGCCTGAAGCAGTGCCTGGTATTGCGCGATATGGGGCCGGGTCCCACCTACACGCTCTTCCGCCCGTTCCACCTGTGCAGCATGGAGGTGCCGCTGACGGTGGCCGAAATTTCGCTCTACGGCCGCGCCTGCATGCAGCCACTAGACCATCTCAGCACGGAAGTGACCACCATCGCCAAACGCGACCTCGTGCCCGGCGACGTTCTGGAAGGCATTGGGGGCCGCACGCATCGCGCCGGCTGCCGGAGCTACGTGGATGCCTGTGCCGCGGACGCTCTTCCCCTGGGCTTGGCCAAAGACTGCCGCGTGAAGGTTCCGGTGGCCAAAGGTTCCCTGATTGCGCGCTCGATGGTGGAGCCCGTCGATACACTGCTGCACCGGCTCCGCGCGGAGCAGGATCGATTCTCTGAGGTACTGGTCTAATATGTCCCGAACTACTCTCGCGGTCATCGTCGGCAACCGCGATTTCTTCCCCGACCGGCTGATCACCGAAGGCCGCGCCGACATCCTTTCGCTGTTCTCCGAAATGGATATCGAGCCCGTGATTCTGGGCGAAAACGACACTAAGCTGGGGGCCGTCGAAACCTGGCAGCACGCGCGGCGGTGCGCCGATCTTTTCGCCGCGAACCGCGGCCGCATCGAAGGTGTGCTGGTCACGCTGCCCAATTTCGGCGACGAAAAAGGGGTCGCCGATACACTCAAGCTTTCCGGCCTGAACGTGCCGGTTCTGGTGCAGGCCTACCCCGACGACGTCGCGCAGTTCACCGTGGAGCGCCGCCGCGATGCCTTCTGCGGCAAGGTCTCGGTGTGCAACAACCTGACGCAGTACGGCATCCCGTTCACGCTCACGACGCGACACACGGTCCACCCCACCGCGCCGGGCTTCCGCGAAGACCTGCGCCAATTCGCAGCCACCTGCAAGGTGGCCAACGGAATGCGCAACGTTCGGTTGGGCGCCATCGGCGCGCGTCCCAACGCATTCAACACCACGCGCTACAGCGAAAAACTGCTGCAATCGGCCGGCATCAGCGTCTCTACTTTGGACCTCTCCGAACTATTCGGCGCGGCCGGCCGCCTAACGGATTCCGACGCTAAAGTAGGCGCCAAGCTGGAAGAAATCCGCGGCTATGCCCGGCACAATGGAGTGCCCGGCGAAGCGCTGCTCAAGATGGCTAAACTCGCCGTCGCCATGGAAGAGTGGATGGCCCGTTACGATATTCAGGCCACCGCGCTGCAATGCTGGAATTCCATCCAGCAGAATTTCGGTGTCAACGCCTGCACCATCATGAGTATGATGAGCGAGAAATTGATGCCGAGCGCCTGCGAGGTGGATATCACCGGCCTGGCCGCGATGTACGCCCTGCAACTGGCAAGCGGCACTCCCAGCGCCCTGGTGGACTGGAACAACAACTACGGCGACGATCCGGACAAGTGCGTCTTCTGCCATTTCGGCAACTGGGCCAAAGCCTTC
>JAPKZC010000301.1:24146-28000 GCA_026394025.1 Candidatus Solibacter sp. | reverse complement strand
CGCGCATTTCCCTCCCCACCATCCGGCCCACCTGCGACCCGGGCCACCGCATCCAGTTGCTGGCCCGCGTCGGCCTCAACTATTTCGCCCTCGAGATCCCCGTCTGGTACCGCAATCCGTAACTGCATGCCAAAACTCTTGAACTTCCCCGCCGCGCAGATCGTATTGATTGCCAAGGAGCTCCCGTGAAGCACATCCTTCTTTTGACTCTTGCCGCCATCAGCCTGACCGCGGCGGATGCCACAGGCAAGTGGACCGGCACGATGACCGTCCCCACGCCCAATGGCGACGAACAGCGCCCGGCATTCCTCGTTCTGAAACAGGAGGGCCCTAAGTTGACCGGGACGGCGGGACCCGACGCAAATGAGCAGCACGCCCTTGAAAACGGCAAAGCCGAAAGCGGAACACTTACCTTCCAACTGTCGGCGGGAGACTCCATCATGAAGTTCACGCTGAAGCACGAGGGTGATGAAATCAAAGGGGAAATCTCGCGTGACCGCGATGGCCAAACGCAGACGGCCAAGCTGGCAGTCAGGCGCGATAAGTAGGCCGGACAAGCTGGCAACAACTGCTGGATACCTCGGCCGGCCCGCGAACGCGCCTTTGCATCCTAGCCCAAGTTCGTCACAAAATCGGCCGAAACCAGGCTAAACCGTTCAGAATCACTTCAGGCACTGGCCGAGTCTACACTACATTTTCGACGCAGTTCGAAGCGTTCCGGGAGGAGTGGGCGTAGATTTCAGGATTGAATCGATTCAAGGAGAGCGCCTGGGCCACCTCACCATACCCGGCGAGTACGCACGATCAGTCCGCAAATGAAACGAGCCCTTGCCGCATGGCAATGGTCGCGGCTTCCGTTCGGTCGGAAACCTCCAACTTCTCGATAATGTTGTTTACATGGTTCCGAGCCGTGTTGCCGCTGATCCCGAAGACGCGGCCGATTTCTTTGTTGGTAAGCCCTCTCGCCACCAACTGTAGGATCTGATGTTCTCTGGGAGTCAGGTCGGAACGAGCCATGCGATCGGCCAACTGCGCCGCAATATGCGCGGGGAGGTATTGTTTATTGGCGCGGACAAGGCGGATCGCCTCGAGTAGTCCGTCCTGAGATGTGCTTTTCGGGAGGTAGCCCTGTGCGCCCGCTCCTACAGCTTGATAAATGTCCTCATCGGTCTCGAAGCTTGTAAGCACGATAATTCGCGGTGGGTCTTTGCGAAGCTTGATCGCACGGATGGTTTCCAATCCGCTCATGCCAGGCATGCGCAAATCGATCAGAATCACGTCGGGGGCAATCTTCTCAAGCAGCGCGAGCGCCTCTTCGCCGTTGGATGCGCTACCTATCACTTCTATGTCCGGGTGGGTGCTCAACATGCTCGCGAGGCCCGCGCGCACTACCAGATGGTCGTCGACAATCAGGATGCGAGTGGTTGCCGAATCCGTCATAAGCACTCAAATGTGAAACAGGAACTTGGGCCATGCCACGATGTCGAATCGCGAGTTCAGGGGCGCCCTCACTTCAATCCGGGTACCAGAGCCGGGAGCGCTCTTGACCGCAAAAGTGGCCGAAATCTTCTCTGCTCGATTGTGCATCCCCACTAGACCGAATCCGGCATAGGCGCCACCAGTCACAAAACCGACTCCGTCATCTTCGACCGACAGGCAGATGGACGCTCGATGGTGGTGAACCCGGATCCGGATGGTGCTGGGGCCGGCGTGCCGGATCGAATTCGCAATCGCTTCCTGGCCGATCCGGAACAGCGTGTCCTTGATGCGCGGAGGGATCGTCATCACCCCATCCCCACAATGTGTCTCCACCTTCACGCTGCCGCCATCGATCATCCGTTCCGCACAGGCGCGGAGGGCGGGAAGAAGTCCGACGGGGCCGAGCGTCTGCGGACGAAGGCTTGCGATACAACGCCGCACCTCTTCGTGGCTGCTCCGCGCCAACTCCATGGCCAAATCGACCTGTCTTTCGAGGGCGGAGGAATTCGGGGGCATGCTGTTGCGAATCGCCTGAAGCTGAAAGCCGATTCCGGCAAAACTCTGTGCCAGCGTATCGTGCATCTCATGGGCAAGGTGCGCACGCTCTTCCACAACCGCGCGCAGGCGCCAGTGCTGCGCAAATAGATACAAGTGCTGGGACAGAACGAAAATGCCGAGTGTCACCAGCCCCGCGAAGATGAGGGTGCGAGGACTCCACGGTGGCTCGGAGACCACATCCACATCTTCCGAAGACTGGATCAATAATGCAGTCCGGGCGGTGTCGGTCCCCACCTGTGCGATGTAGCCACCAGCGCGCCGAGCCCCTGAGGGGTGGAGGCGCGCCGCGGTGGCGAACAGCAACAGGGCGAGAATGATCCGGGGCCACATCCCAATCACGAGCGCCGGGCGGGCACGTCCCACGCGCTGCCGGCGATTTCCTTGAGATCCCAACCGCGGCGGTACTGGCGGCGCAGGTACTGGTTGGCCTCCTGGCAATTGGTGACGCGAAAATCCAGGGGATCCCATTGAATCCGATGGCCCACGCGCAGCGCAATGTTGCCCAGTTGGTAGGCTTCGGTGAATGGGCCGGCGTAGCCGAAATGGCAGGGCGCCGGCTTGCCCGCTTTGACCGCTACCGCCCAGTCCTTGTGGACCTCCTCGCGGCCCCATTCGCGCTGCGGAGGTGCAGGAAGCGGCTCCGTGCTCTGGCCGGCAAAAGGTCCGCGGCCAGCGGGATAGCTGCCCTTCGTCCCAATCCAAACCATGCCACCCTGCCCGCCGCGAAACGCCGCTCCGGGCGCGAGGTTGGCAGGGCGCGGCGCTTGCATCGCCACGGGCAGGGGCAGGTTGCCATCGTACCAATAAACCGAAAGCGGGGGATGAGTGCCGCGGGCCGCCCAGTCGAAGCGGATGATGCACGAATCCGGGTACATCTCTTTTTTCAGGCCGGAGGTTTCCAGCACTTCGACGGCCGAAGGCGCGCCCAAGTCCAGCGTCAGGAAGATGACGTTCATGCTGTGGGGGGCAATGCCGCCCAGCTCGCCGCTGCCGAAATCCAGCCACCCGCGCCAGGAGAAAGGATGATACAAAGTGCCGTTGGCCGCGAACTGCCGCTTCTTCTCGGGACTGTACACCGCATGACCCTGGGGCCACACGGCCTGGTACGGACGGGCGGCCGCGGTGCCGAGCCAGAGGTCCCAGTCGAGCGTGGCGGGCACGGGATCCTGGCCTTCCTGACGGTCATGCCCCTGGGGCCAGATCGGGCGGTCGGTAGTCATGTGGATTTCGGTGATATCGCCGATCGCGCCAGACTGAATAAACTCGGCGGTGCGGAGCGTGCGTGGCTCCGCGCTGGTTTGCGTTCCCATCTGCGTGATCACCTTCGTCTCGGCGGCCACACGGGCCATGATTCTGGCCTCGTGCACGGATTGGCAGAGCGGCTTCTGACAGTAAACGTTGAGGCCGTGCCTCATGGCGTACACGCTCATGTAGGCGTGGTTGTGGTCGGGTACGGCGACAATCACCCCGTCGAGTTTCTCCTGCTCGATCATCTTGCGGAAGTCGGTGTACTTCTTGGCGCCCGGATACTCCGCCCCGCGTTTGTCCAGGATGGTGGAGTCCACGTCGCATAGGGCAGCGATGTTCTCGCCCAGCCCGGAGAACGTCTTGGCGTCAACCCCTCCCATGCCGGTGAGGCCAATGATGCCCAGGTTCAGTTTTTCGTTTGCCGCATAGCCTCGCGCCAAGCCGGCGGGAAGAATCATAATCGTGGCGGCAGTTTTCAGGGCCTGGCGTCTGGTCAGGCGGTCTACTGTGTCGAATCGATTCACAACATCACCTCTCATGACGGTTTCAAAGACTTTGGTTTACCAGCA
>JAPKZC010000301.1:10063-24136 GCA_026394025.1 Candidatus Solibacter sp. | reverse complement strand
CCAGCGCTATGCCGCCCAACAGTCCCGCCTTATCCCCGAGCAAGGACCGCTCAATGCACAAATCCTGGACCGGAAACATACGAACCCGCTGCTTCACGGTTTCGCGCACGGGCTCAAGCAGCAGATCGTCGAGCGCCGCAACGCTGCCTCCGAGCACGACCATATCGGGGTGCAGCGCAGTGACCATGTTGGCGATACCGATGCCGAGCCACGTGGCAATTCTGGTGATTGTCTCGTGCACCGCCGTGTCACCGGCCCGGGCCGCCGCGCCCATCTCTTTCGGCGTAACCATGCCGGCATTCCCGGAGACCATATCGAAGAGGACAGGAGCCAGACCGCTGAGCAACAAGCGGATTCCCTCGCCGACCAGCGCCGGCCCGCTGGCGAGAGCCTCCAGGCAACCCCGGTTGCCGCACCCGCGGAGAGGGCCGTCCCGCTGGATGGTCTGATGACCGAGTTCGCCGGCCGCACCCAACGGGCCGAGGCGGAGTTTTCCGTCCACGACGATGCCGCCGCCAATGCCAGTCCCTATGGTGAGAAAGATCATGGTGTTCGCTGTCTTGCCGCGGCCAAAGGTGAACTCTCCCAGTGTCGCCATGCGTGCATCATTGAGCAGAAACACCGGGCAGCCGAGCTTGGCGGAGAGCGTCTGGCCCACCGGCACGCCACGCCATTGCGAGGGGAGGTTCGGCAGAAACCGGGTGACGCCTGTCCGGACGTCTACCAGTCCGGGCACTCCCATCCCTACCGCCACCGGCTGTGCGCCCAGACGCGCCGAGAGGTCGGCCACAAGCCCGGCAATCCGCGAGAGAACGGCGGCGTGCCCCTCGTGGGAATTGGTCGGCACCCGGTCTTCAGCCAGAATCTCGCCGTCGGAACCGGCGATGGCTCCAGCGATCTTAGTGCCGCCAAGGTCCACGCTTGCGAATAAGTCTTTCACTTACGCCTTTCTGCCGGGATGCCCGCTTACCGTGGAGCGCAGTTCCCGGTCTGCGCCACAGGATTGCTAGAACGTCTTGTCCGCCACGTCTAAGAACTTGCCTGTCGAATGCCCTTCCGGCTGGATGCCGCCCAGCCGGTTTTGAAATTCATAGGAATCGCCCCGGTAGAGGGTGCGCTCCGACCACAGTGGCCGGTTGCCGGTCAGATGGCCGACCGACTGGATCAACATCCCAGCCGCACCGTCCCTGAGTTTGAGCAACCTGGCATCGGCGCCACGGGTGTTGACCGCCCGAATGCTCTCGTCTGCGCCTTCGATGGGCAGATGATAGCGGTCGATCCACAGGCTATACAGCGAACCACGCACATCCTCCACCGTCAGGTCCGGGCAATACTCCGCGACGACGTATCGCTTTTCCAGGATGACCGGCAAACCGTCGGCCAGCCGCAGCCGCTCGACGTAGTACAGAGCTGCCGCCGGTTCCACCTGGAGCACGTGTGGCACGTCGTCCAAAACATCCTCCGCGCGGACCGATTCAAATTGCAGAACCTCCGTGCCCGGCTGTTTGCCGGCGGCCAAGGCCTTATCGGTGAAACTGACCAGCGCCCTGAGGTTGTAGTCCAGGGGGCGCCCGCGCACGAAAGTGCCCACGCCCTTGCGGAATTCCAGCAGGCCCTCGGAGACCAGGTTGGACAGCGCCTTGTTGGCGGTCGCCCGGCTGACCCCATAGCGCTCGCAGATCTGCCGCTCGGTGGGAAACTGGCTTCCGAGGGGGCACTCCTTCGAGCCGACCAGAAGTCTCAGCTGGTTGTTCAGTTGTTGATAAATCGGTTCTTTCACGAGCAAAGAGACCATGTGGCTATGCCTCTATACAATAGAGTTATTGCGCACAAATTCGCAAATGTCAAGCAATTCCACGATTTATTCAATTGACACCCGGAAGAACTGAAGCTATATTGGAGTCTCGGTGGCCAAGCCACGATAGTGCCATGGGCACTTTGAAGAGAAGGAGTGATCGATGTCCATTCAATGCAGATTCATCGGTGTGATTCTGTTACTGGTGGGTTCCGTCTTCGCCCAGGATCGCGGTACGATCCGGGGAGTCGTCACGGATTCGTCGGGAGCGACCGTGCCGGAAGCTACCGTCACGGTGAAGAACGTCAACACCGGGCTGACGCAGTCCGTCAAGACCAGCGCTGACGGGGTCTACAACGTCCTGTACCTGCCCACTGGCGACTATACGGTGACCACGGAGAAGGTCGGATTCCGCAAAGCCGAGACATCCGGTGTAGGCGTACACGTCGCCACTGTCGCCAGCGTGGATGTGACGTTGACGGTAGGCACGGTGGACCAGTCGGTCGATGTGACCGCCGCGGCTCCGCTTTTAGACGTGCAGGGCACGAACCTTGGGAAGGTCATCCCGAAAAATGCCATCAGGGATCTGCCGTTGTTCATCAGCGGTGGATTGCGCGCCAATCTGGCGTTCGTGGTTCTGACCCCCGGCGTGATCGGGTCGGCAAGCAATCCCCGCATCGCCGGCGGCCTGCTGGACGGCCAGAGCGAACAACTGGACGGCGCCGAATCCAACAGCGAGCGCCGCAACGACCCGGCCATGAACGGCGTCAGCGTCGAGGGCATGGAAGAGTTCAAGGTTCAGAACTCGTCGTATTCCGCCGAATTCGGACGCACCTCCAACGGCGTCATCAACTGGGTATCCAAGTCGGGAACCAACAAGATCCACGGCAGCGCGTTCATGTTCAACCGCAACGAGGTGTTCAACGCGCGCGGGTTCACCACGGCCGCCTCGAAGCGCCCCATCGTCCGCCAGTGGAATCCCGGCGGAAGCGTGGGCGGGCCCATCTACATCCCCAAGGTGTATGACGGCCGGAACAAGGCGTTCTTCTTCTTCGCCTACGAGCGCTCCTCGAATCGAAACGGCCAGTCCACGTCCCTGGTGACCGCCCCGCTCGATGAGTTTAAGAGCGGCGATTTCCGGAAACTGGTGGACAGCGCCGGCAAGATGGTGCAGTTATACGACCCGTTCGACTCCGCCGGCAATGTCATCCCCAACTCGGCCGACCGGCCGATCTTGCAATGCAACGGCGTTCCCAACGTGATCTGCGCCAATCGCATCGATGCGACGGCGAAGCTTCTGGTGGCCATGCTGCCTTCCCCGGACAACCCCAACCTGCTGACCAACAACTATCGCTCGCGGAGTTATTCCACCTCGCGGTCCGGATTGCCCTCCATCAAACTGGACTACGTGATCAGCGAAAAGCACCGCGTGAACTATCTCTACAGCCGCTTCCACAGCCCGGCCACGATGAGCATCAACCAGTTCGAAGGCCTTCCGGGCAGCGGTTTCCCGTCCGACAGCCTTACTGTCTATCACCGGTTGAACGACGACTACGTCATCCGGCCGAATCTCCTGAACCACCTGACCATCGGTTTCAACAAGCGCCAGATCTTCGAAGCCCCCGATTCGGTCAACAAGTTCCCGTTCGCCCTGGCCCAGCAGATCTTCCTTAAGGGCAACCCGAATACGCTGGTTTCCGGTGTTTCGACGGTTTATGGAGCCGGGGGTGCAACCTGGGGCAACACCGTCTTCACCGATTCACGCTCCCGCACCACCAACCTGAAGGAGCAGGTAGCCTGGATCAAGGGCCGGCACAGCGTCAAGTTCGGCATGGAATACCTCGCCGGCATCTATCGCCGGATCAGCAATAACAACACCTGGGGCAACGTGAGTTTCAGCGCCGCCGGCACCGGCAATTCGAATATCGCCAACACCGGCAACGATTTTGCCTCCTTCCTTCTCGGCACGGCGAGCGGCGGCAGTTTCCGCTACCCGGACGATACCGCCTTCCACTGGCCCTACTATTCCTGGTATGTGCAAGACGATTTCAAAGTCACGGCCAAACTTACCGTCAACGTCGGACTGCGATATGAGATCCCGATTCCCAAGGAAGAGCGGCATCTCCACAACAGCAACTTCTGCCCCTCGTGCCCGGCGACCGGGTTCGGCGGCATCTCCGGCGCCATGGTATACGCGGGCGTCGATGGCACGCCGACCCGCTTTGGCGAGACGCGGAAGAACGCTTTCGGACCGCGCCTCGGCATCGCGTACCAGCTCAATTCGAAGACCGTCATCCGCACCGGCGGCGCAATTTACTACCAGCCGATCCGCGAGGACGGCAACGCCGATAACGGCATCCAGGGTTTCGGCGGAACCTTCAGCGCCACCGGCAACTACCTCTCGAACGGGATTTCGTTCCTGACCAAGAACGGCGTCACTGCCTTCGCCAGCCAGATCCAGAACCTGAAACCCCCGATCAAAGATCCCCAGACCCTGACAACAAATCTATTCCAACAGAGCCCGTTCTACTACTTCTCGAAGACCGGGCGGGCCCCCTACTTCGCGGACTGGCAGTTCAGTATCGAGCGCACCATCACCGCCGACTCGGTCTTCCGCGCCACCTATCACGGCGTGGTGGGTAACAAGCTGATCTCCCGGTTGCAGTCTCAAAACCAGTTAGACCCGAAGTATTGGGCCGCCTACGGCAGCCTTCTCGGGAACACCATCAGCTCTGTTGCCAGCAACCCCGCCGTAGTCGCCGCCGGGTTCAAACTGCCCTACGCCAGTTACCCGACCAACCTGCAGTTGCAGCAGGCGCTGCGGCCGTACCCGCAGTTCTCCGGTATCGACAGCAACGCCAGCGGCCAGAACGACGGCCACTCGACTTACCATGCGTTAGAGACCAGCTTCGAGCACCGCTTCTCCAAAGGTCTGTACCTGATGGCCAATTACACGTTTTGCAAGCTGATCTCCACTTCTAACGGCGAGGACGCCAACCGGAGCACCCTGGGCGCCGCGCAGAACACATATAACCGCAGATTGGATAAGTCGGTGGCCTACAACGAGGACACGCCGCACAACATTCGCATCGGTTACACCTACGACCTGCCGGTCGGCAAAGGGAAGAGCCTGCTGAACCACATGCCCACGGTGCTCGATGGCATTCTCGGCAACTGGAAGGTTTCGGGAATTCACACTTACGTCTCCGGGACACCGCTCTGGATCAGTTGCGGCCAGAACTTCTTCGGAGCCGGCAGCAACGCCCGCTGTAACTTTGCTTACGGAGCCACGACGGGCGCAATCCCGCTCATCAACCCGGACTGGACCTGGAGCCATGACAACATCGGCACCACCGCTCTCGGCAGAATTCCGTATCTGAATCCGAAAGCTTTCGCTCTTCCCGCGAACATGACGTACGGCGACACACCGCGGCAGATGTCCTACCTGCGCCGGCCGTGGAGCGTCAACGAAGACCTCGCGCTCCTGAAGAACTTCAGTATTCGCGAACACGCCAATCTGGAAGTCCGCGTCTCGGCCTCGAACGCTCCCAACCGGGTATTGTTCGGAAGCCCGAATACGACACAGAGCAGCGCCGACTTCGGTAGGATTACGGGCCAGGGCAACAGCCCGCGCACCGTCCAGTTCGGCGCCAGGGTTTCCTTCTAGGCGGATTGGCCGGCGTATCGCCATCCCCCAATGGTGTGCGCCAGCCCTTTTCGAGTGGCGGCCGGCGGAAGGAAGGGATTGGGTGGACGACACAAAAGGAAGGAGAGAGTCCGTATGAAGCGCATCGTTACTTTGTTGTGTTTTCTCGCTTTGCCCCTGGCGGCGCAGGAATATAAGATCGCCGTTGTCAGCATGCTGCACGCCCACGTCTGGCTGCACCTCGGAACCATGTTGAAGGGCGACAAGGTCAAGCTGGTGGGCGTTTCCGAAACCCTGCCGGACTTGATCGGCCGCGCAACGCGCGAGGACGTGATTCCGCAAACGCAAAACGTGACCCGCCCGGGTGTGCCGGAATCCCTGATTTTCGCCGACTGGAAGAAGATGATCGACCAGACCAAGCCGGACATCGTGTGGGCGTTCACGCCTACCAACGGACACGTGGATGTGGTCCGGTACTGTGCGCCCAAGGGCATCCACGTAATCATGGAGAAGCCCCTCGCCGCCACGCTCGATGAAGCGCTCGAGATTCAGGCGCTGGCGCGCAAGCATCACATTCTGGTCCTGACCAACTACGGCTCCACATGGCAGGCCAGCCAGTTTGCGGCCAAGGCTGCGATCGATGCCGGCGATATCGGTCCGGTCTGGCGTCTGCACGGGATGCAGGGTAGCGGTGGGCCGGGCAATCCGAAGACGTCCTCGTTCGCCGCATGGCTCGCCGATCCGGTGCAGAACGGGGGCGGCGCGCTGATGGACTTCGGCTGCTACCTGGTGCTCTGGAGCGTGGGTCTGAAAGGAATGCCTGAAAGTGTGTACGCCACCGCGCAGCACATGAAGCCGGAGACGTTTCCCATGGTCGATGATAACGCCACGATCGTGCTGAACTACAAGGACGGTCTGGCGATTCTGGAGGCCAGTTGGGACTTTCCGCCGGCGCAGCGGCTGGGCAACGAAATCTACGGTATGAAAGGCAGCATCGTAGGAAACAGCATCCGCAAGCCGGGCACGCCGGCTTCCGGCGGCGGTGGGCGCGGAGCGCAACAAGGCGAGCCGCTCGCCGTCACTCCGCTGCCGTCGGAACGGTCCGAACCAATCGCTTATATGGTGGACCGAATCCGAAACAAGCTACCGCTGGACGGGCCGTCGGCGCTGGATCTCCATGTATCCGTCCAAGAAGTGCTGGAGGCAGCCAAGATGTCCGTCAAGACCGGACGCGCGATTCCGCTGCCCTTGAAGAAATAGGCTAATCATATGGACTATACCTACCTCGACATCGCGAAGATGATCGACCACTCCCTGCTCAACCCGGGCCTTACGGACGAGGAGCTGGAGGGCGGCTGCCGCCTGGCCCGCCGGTATGATGCGGCGTCGGTCTGCGTCAAACCGTACTTCCTCAAACGATGCGCCGACCTGCTGGCCGGCAGCACCGTCGCCCCCAGCACGGTCATCGGGTTCCCTCACGGCGGCAACACGACTGCCGTGAAGGTGGTGGAAGCCGAAGCAGCGCTGCGGGACGGCGGTACAGAGCTCGACATGGTCGTGAATATCGGAAAAGTGCTCAGCCAGGACTGGGACTACGTTCGCGAAGACATCCGGGGCGTCGTGAATGTGACCCATGCGGGCGGCGCCATCGTGAAGGTGATCTTCGAGAACTGCTACCTGCAGGACCTCCACAAGATCAAGTTGTGCGAGCTCTGCGCGGAAGTTGGGGCGGATTTCGTGAAAACTTCCACGGGCTATGGCACTGGGGGCGCGACCATTGCCGACCTGATACTCATGCGCAAGCACTCACCGCCCCATATCCGCGTCAAAGCAGCGGGCGGCATACGCACGTTGGATGCGCTGCTGGAAGTAAGGGAGATCGGCGTGTCCCGGTCGGGCGCCACCCGCACCGCGGAGATGCTGAACGAGTGCAGACAGCGGATTGAAGCCTCCGCTCTGGTCTAACACCTATGAGGGCGACACATATGTTCAGACGGATGATGTTACTGGTTGTGATTCTCCTCGGCGTCTGGTGCGTGATGGTGCTTTCGGCCGGCAGTCCGCCCGCCGAAGTTGTCGGCGAGGCGCCCAAGGAACTGGGCTTCGTACCAGTCAGGATCGATGGCCCGGTCCACGACCCCGCGAAACATACCTTCTGGTACGGGCCGTTTGCCGAGTGCTCCTCGGTGTTGGATATCGATGGCGATGGCAAGCTTGACATCGCCGCCGGGCGGAATTACTACATCGCACCCAACTGGACGAAACACGCCGACTACCGCGACGGCGCGGCCACCAACGGTCCCGATGTCGATGACAATTACGAAGGCACGATGGATGTCAACGACGACGGCCGTCCCGACGTGCTCAGCTCCGGGTGGATGCTCAAGCAGGGTATCTTCTGGTATGAGAATCCTGGCAAGCCGGGCGTCAAGTGGCAGTCGCACACGATGCTTCAGGCCGACGGGCTCGAAGGCATGGTCATTGGAAACCTCTCCGGGCACGACGGCAAAGACGTGCTGGTCAACTACTTCGCGCGCAAGGCGGGCCGCGGCCTGATCTGGTTCGAACATCTGAACCAGGCCCCGTGGTTCAAAGAGCACGTATTGGGACCCGAAAATGTCGGCGTAAGCCACGGCAGCGGTATCGGCGACATCAACGGCGATGGCCGCGACGATGTGATCACCGTCAGCGGTTGGTTCGAAGCCCCGCCGCGCCCCACCGAACAGCCGTGGATCTGGCATCCGGATTATCAGTTCGCATCATTCGGCTCGGCTCCGGGAAGAGGCGGTGGCGCGGGACTGCCTGTCCTCATCCATGACTTCAACGGCGATGGCCTGAACGACATCGTCATGGGCTCCGACCACGGCTTCGGCCTGGGCTGGCTCGAGCAGAAACTCGAAAACGGCAAACGCACCTTCGTGCAACACTGGATCGAAACCGAGTATCCCACCTTTCACACCATGGCCCTGGCAGACCTGGATGGAGACGGCAAGCCCGAACTCATCACCGGAAAGCAGTTACTGGCGCACAACGGAGGCGATGTCGGCGGGCTGGAACCCACCTTCGTGTTCTACTACAAATTCGACAAAGGACACTTCGAACGGCACATCCTGTCTTACAGCTATCTCGAACCCTATTTCGCGCCGGGTTACAACGGTCCCCCGCCCACCTACGCGATCGGTGTCGGCATGCGGCTCAGCGTGGGCGATCTTGACGGCGACGGCCGCCAGGATATCGTGGTTGCCTGCCGCAGCGGCCTTTACGTTTTCTTCAACAAAGGCGCTTCACCGAAAACACGCGGGAGGAATCCGCTCCCGGACCGCAGTACTTATCCGGGCAATGTGATCTGGGAGACCCCCAGAAACCCGCCCCAACCGGCGAAGAAATAGGAGCAACCCGAATGAAGGCGCATCTCTATCTCTTGACGATGTTTCTCGGAGTGGTGTTGGCCGTTCATCTGGCGATGAATGGCAAAGTGGGCAGTGTGTTGAACAACGCCCGCGTGGGCAACGCTCTTTTCTGGTGCATTGGCGCGGTGGGCGCCATGGCGATTGGCTTGACCGGGTGGCAAAGCGGCGCGCTCGGCCCGCTGCGGCAGGTGCACCCTGTCTTACTGACGGCGGGGATACTGGGTGCTTGCCTGGTGTTCGCGATTGCCTGGCTGATTCCCCAGGTCGGCGCGGGACCGGTGATGATCACCCTGCTGGCCGGACAAGTTCTGGGCGGACTGCTCATGTCGCACTACGGCTGGCTCGGGTCGCCGGTGCAACCCGTAACATTGACCAAACTTGCCGGAGTGGCCGTCATGATCGGGGGCGTCGTACTCGCAACCTATAGTAAGTGAGCACAGCGATGCGAAAACTTAAGTTGGGCTCTTCGGACGTCGAAGTCAGCGCCCTGTGTTTCGGCACGGATCTGGTCGGCAGCAAGATCGACCGCCAGACATCCTTTCGATTGTTGGATCTCTTCCAGGCGAACGGCGGCACGTTTATCGATACCGGTAACTTCTACGCAGCCTGGCTGCCAGGATGCATTCGACTACCCGGGTTGCCCGGGAGGCCTTAGCGCGGTGGAGATTGAGCGAGAGTGCGAAAAGAGTTTGCAGCGGCTCGGAACCGACAGGCTCGACCTCTATTACGCGCACCGCGACGATCCCCAAACCCCTCTGGAAGAAACCATGGGGGCGTTCGACCGCTTGATCCGGGCCGGCAAAGTGCGCGCCATCGGGGCCAGCAACCTGAGGGCATGGCGCATCGGCGAAGCCAATGCCGTAGCGGGAGCCCACGGATGGGCCGGGTATTCGGTAGTCGAGCAGCGGCACACGTATCTGCGGCCGCGGCACGGCGCGGATTTCGGTCCACAGGTTTGCATCAATGAAGACCTGAAGAGCTACTGCGGCGCGCGTGGCATTACGCTCATCGCCTATTCGGCTCTCCTGCAAGGCGCCTACACACGCCAGGACCGTGCGGTGCCGATGCAGTATGCTGGCGCTGATTCCGATGCGCGCCTGGAAGTGCTGAGGGCCGTGGCGGAGGAAGTCGGAGCTACCTTTAATCAGGTTGTCATTGCATGGATGCGGCAGAGCGAGCCGCCGGTACTGCCGATTATCGCCGGCAGTCAGCCCACTCAAGTGGTTGAGAATATCGGAGCGCTGAAAGTTAGTCTCTCCGAGGATCAGATCCGGCGATTGGATGCCGTCGGCAATCCCGACATCAAACAAGCGTGGCTTCGCTGACCAGGTTAGCGGAGGCTGGAGGTAGAAGTGCAACCAGACGAAATGCAAACCCGCATGACGCGGCGGCACGTCTTGAAGAGTGCAGCCGCGCCCTTCATGATCCTTCCGGCTGGCCTGGCGCGTGGCTACGCGGCCAATGAGAAACTGAACGTCGGTGTGATTGGCCTGACGGGCATGGGCGCCATCGACGCATCCACACTGAACAAACTGGGCGAAAACGTTGCTGCATTGTGCGACGTGGATTCCGGCATGCTCGCGAGACGCGGAGTCGATTACCCCAAGGCTGCCAGATACACGGACTTTCGAAAGATGATCGAAAGGGAAAAGCTGGACGGCGTGGTGGTGGCAACGCCCGACCACTCCCACACCTACATCAGCGTGTGGGCAATGAAGCACGGCCTCCACGTCTATTGCCAGAAGCCCCTGACCAAAACCGTACACGAAGCCAGGGTCATGGCCCGCGTCGCGGCGGAAACCAAAGTCGTGACGCAAATGGGCACACAGTCGAGCGCCAGCGACGCCAACATGAGAGCCGTCGAACTGATCCAGTCGGGAGCCATCGGGGAGGTCACCGAGATCCACCTGGCAACAGACCGGCCCATATGGCCGCAGGGATATGACCGGCCTGCCGGAGAGGACGCTGTTGCGTCCACCCTGGACTGGGACCTATGGCTGGGACCGGCGCCGCGAAGGCCGTTCCAGCGCATGTATCCGGAAGGCCATCCGGTCTACCATCCGGCGCCCGAGAAGCGGCACCAGTCCGATTTCGGAGTGGCGGGCCTTGACCCGGTGCCCCCGGTCGGCATCGTCTATCATCCATTTGTGTGGCGCGGCTGGACCGATTTCGGCAGCGGCGCATTGGGCGATATCGCGCCGCACCAGATGAACGTGATCTTCTGGGCTCTCGACCTGGGCGCGCCATCCGCCGTCGAAGTAGTGGAAACTTCCGGGATGATGCGGGAAATGTACCCTGACTGGAGCGTTATCCGCTTTGATTATGCGGCTCGGGGTGTACACCCGCCGCTGAAGATCTTCTGGTACGGCGGCGGGAAGCGGCCGCCCGAGGAGATCGTGGCCGCGACGCGACCGTCTGCGCGTGGTGAGGTGCGGGCGCAAGGCGGAGCAGGCGTTACCTGGATTGGCACCAAGGGCAGTCTGCCAGTGGGCCGCGGACCCTATCGCGGCAGGCAGACAGACCCGTACCCGACACCGCCGCAGAAGGATTGGGGCCGGGAAGAAGTGCATAAGCATTGGGTTGTTGCTGTGAAGGCGGGGAGACAGGCGCCTTGCCACTTCGGGTTCGCCGGACCGTTCACGGAGGCCTACCAGTTGGGCAACATCGCATTGCGCGTGGGCCATCGGATCGAATGGGATCCGCTGGCGTTCCGCATCACAAACTGCCGGGAGGCGAACCAATATCTCACCCGAGAATACCGGCGCGGCTGGGACCTGCGGGAAATAGCTGGGTCCGTCTACGACACAGGTAGCATCCCGGTGCATGCCTGAAAAGGAGAGTTATGAAGAGATTCGGCATCTTGTTGATCATCGCGGCGGCGGCCCTGCTTTCGGCCCTGGCGCAAAACCAGAGTAACCCGTTTGTCGGCCGCTGGGACATGACCGTCACCATCGGGAATGGTCACTTTCCAAGTTGGCTGGAAGTGACGGAAAAGGGCGGTAGCCTCGAGGCGCGAGTGCAGCATCCCACCGGAAACGTGGCCCCCGTGCCTGGCGCGAGAATGGATGGATCGCGCCTGATCGTCACCACAAGCGCCGCGGCTCCAGCCCGTCCCGCAACAGACACCCGGCCCGCATTCCCCGGCCGGCCCGAGACCGTTTGGGAGTTGACCGCCCAAGGCGGCAAACTCACAGGAGTTCAGAAGACGGGAGACAATACGCGGCAACTGACCGGCGTGCGGGCACCCGCATTGAAAGCGGTGGCGGTGAAATCTTGGGGCACTCCGGAGCCGTTGTTCAATGGCAAGGATCTCACCGGCTGGGAGCCGATCAATAATACTCCCGACTTCCTGGACAACCCTGGCCAGAGTCACTGGACCGTTAAGAACGGAGAACTGACCAACGAAGCGAAGGGGTCTAATATCAGGACTAAGCGCACCTTCAACGATTTCAAGGTGCACGTCGAATTCGCTTGCCCTCCCGGTGAGAATAGCGGAGTCTACCTCCGCGGCCGCTACGAAGTGGAGGTTGCGCCGCCGCCCGGGCCCCCGCGGCCGGCCGCCCCAGCGGCCCAAAAGGGACCTCCTCCTGGCACGGGTGGAGGCTACCGAAACCCGTTCCCCGGCATAGGCTCCATCTACGGCATGCTCGGCCCGTCCACTCCGCCGCCGTTCCAGCCGGAATGGCAAACCTACGACATCACCCTCATCGGGCGATGGGCTACCGTGGTTTTCAACGGCGTGACCACCATCGATAACCAGGAAATAGCCGGCGTCACCGGCGGCGCCATCGACAGCAACGAAGCCGAACCCGGACCGATCTATCTCCAGGGTGACCATCACGGCGGCATCCGGTATCGGAGTATCACGATTTCCGTGGCGAAGCGCTGAAACTGACAATTCGGGGAGAGGCAACGAGATTCTTCCCGAATCTCGTTGCCTCTCCCCGGAGCGAAGTACAGGTTAGTTGGATTAGGTCAGATTCAGAGCGCGGAACATAGCGATGCGCCGCTCCCGCAAAGGATCGTTGACTACCTTGCAGGCATTATCGATGACCATGGTGGCGCGATCCTTGGCTGTAAACACGGGCCAGTGTGAAAGTTTCGGGGTATTGGGATTACCCGTCCGCGCGAACGCGATCCACGCGTCGCTGACTTTATCGGCGAGGGCCATCGCTTCAGGACCTCCCCCCGTAAGCTTGGCGGAGATCTGGACGTTGTCGAAAGCGAAGGGAATCTCCATGTTATGCGGCGATCTCAACTGGCCGTCCTGCACGGGAGTCGCCCACGTGAAGTAATACGAATAAACCGGCCCCTTGCCAAGCGTCGCGCGGCGCTCTGCTATCTTCATCGTCGGAGCACCGTAGTTGTAGTCGCTGGCGATCAGAAAGTAGATGTCGGAAGGCGTGGCGCCAGGGCTGGATTTGCGGTACAGGTCGATCATTCCCTGCGATTGGACGCCGAGCAGTTCCTTAATCCGCGCCCGCATCCCATCCTCGTCCAGGTTGAAGAGGACGGCCTCGGTGGTCAGGCCCGTCCATTCCGTGCGGGTACAGCCGATCATCACCGGCACATCGGCAGATACGGGCGACGCCGCTGGGTGGAAAGGATGCTGGGGAAGGATCTTGCCGTCGACCGTTGGAGAGAATCCCGCCACATTCTGATCGATCTTGCCGGCTTCACGCATGACTGCGTATGAGGCAGCCATGATCCGATCCAGCGGAAGCTTCTGGAGTTCGTGCACTTCGGTTTTGCGAATTCCCAGTTTGCCGAGTAACTGCTCCGCGTTGCGGATCGCGATATCGCGATTTACAAGTTGAATGGCGACGCCGCTTTCAATCGTGGCGCGATGGAACAGCCCTTTGGCTGAGGGCATTGCGAGGAGTGTCTCGCACTTTCTTCCGCCGCCCGATTGCCCAAAGATCATCACCGTATTCGGGTCGCCGCCAAACTGCGCGATGTTCGCGCGCACCCACTTGAGCGCGTGGACGATGTCCAACATGCCGGCATCGCCGGACGCCGCAAAGTCCGGGCTGAACTCGCTGAAGTTGGCAAAGCCAAGAACGTTGAGGCGATGATTGATGGTGACCACGACCACGTCCCCGCGCAGCGCCAGGTTGGTTCCGTCGTTACTGGGGGACGATCCGGACCCCGAGCCAAAGCCGCCGCCATGCAGCCAGAGCATCACCGGCCGCTTGCGGCCATCGTTAAGCGCCGGTGTCCAG
>JAPKZC010000301.1:5667-10056 GCA_026394025.1 Candidatus Solibacter sp. | reverse complement strand
GAGGCAGTCCTCGCCCTCACCCGTCGAACTTCCTCCAGGGACCGCTAATGCGGTGAAGATCGATGGTCCGGGGGCGGACTGCGGGGCGGCCGGGCCGCGCGGCGGGGCGGGCGGGGGGGCCGGGTCACGCTGCGGGGCGCTGTGGCCGTAAGCCAGTGCGTCGCGAACACCGGTCCAACTGACGTGGTCCAGCGGGGGCATAAAGCGGTTGGTCCCCTCGGTGCTCGCGCCGTACGGAATTCCCTTGAAGATCTTGATGCCGCGGTTATCGATTCCTCGAATCTTCCCGAGGCTCGTCTCCGCGATCGCATACTTCGGGTCCTGTCCCCTCGCTTGCTCGAGCAGAGCGCTACCGGAAACTGACACCACGGAAGCGCGCCGTAAGAACTCGCGGCGGCTCATATGTGGCGCAACTATTGACCGACCTGGAATCATTCGACACCACCTCCGTGGTCTATAATTACTCCGCCGTTTGTATCTGTCAAGGTTCAAATGGACTATGTCGAGTGAGCCGCGCGCTATTAGAATAACAGCTCCGATATGCGCGGTTGGGAGTATAGTGGCTGGGAGCCGGGAATCTAAGACCTTAAGGAGGTCACATCATGCGGCGCAGATCTATCTTGACCATAGCCATGACGATAACACTGGCGCGGTCTGGGCGCAGGTTCATCCGGCCCGGTGGCGGGGAGCGGGGCCGATCCCGTGCGTGGGTCCGGAAGGCGGTATCCTGCAATGCCCTCCAGCGGGGGGACCGATCGCGATACGCGCCGGACGCCTGTTCGACAGCAAGACCGGCCAGATGTTGACCAGACAGATGGTGATTCTTTCAGGCGAACGAATCACTGAGGTGGGGCCCCAGGCCCAGGTCAAGATTCCGGCAGGGGCGCTGGTGATCGACCTCAGCCAGGCAACGGTCTTGCCCGGCTTGATCGACGCGCACGAGCATATGTTCAATTCCCGCCGGAAGAACGAAACCACGGAAAGCGCCCTGCTGATTGCGGTACAGAACGCGCAGGCCGACTTACGGGCGGGCTTTACCGCCGAGCGGGATATGAGTTCCCACGGTAACGGCTACGCCGACGTGGAGATCCGCGACGCCATCAACCACGGACGCATTGACGGCCCCAGGTTTCAAGTATCGACGCGGGGCATCGTTTTGAGCGCCGCACCGGCCAAGCCTGCGGCTCCGGACAACCCATTGGACGGCCAGATCGTGCGCTCCATTGAGGAAGGGCGGGCCGCTGTGCGGGAGCAGATTGCCCGCGGCGCGGGCTGGATCAAAGTGTATCCAACCGGCGACTATACCTTCACTGCGACCGGTGAGGCCACGTACAAGCAGACATGTCCAATGCCCGTATTACAGGCATTGATTGATGAGACGCATCTTCTCAAAAAGAAGGTGGCTTGTCACGTAATGGGAGGCGAAGGGCAAAAGGACTCCATCATCGCCGGCTGCGACACAATCGAGCATGCGTTCGGCCTGAATCAGGAACAGGCGGACCTGATTGTAAGGAAGGGGCTCTATTACGATCCGACGCTTGTCCGATACATCGAACCGTACATGGACGATAACGATACCAGGAACACTGGCGGCAAATTCCGCATGATTCCGATTTTCGAGAAAGCCGTAACTATGGCCGGCGCCACCAAAGGACTCAAGATAATGATGGGAAGCGGCGCTGATGGTTCGACCTATCCCCATGGAACGCAGGCTCTCGATTTTGAAGCGTTGGTGAAGCGTGCCAGTATTAGTCCGTCGCGGGCTATTCAGGCGGGAACCACAATCAACGCCGAAGTGATGGGATGGCAGGACCAGGTGGGATCCCTCGACAAGGGTAAGTACGCCGGCGACCCGCTGGCCGACATCACCGAGCTACAGCGCGTGAAGTTTGTAATGAAGGGCGGAAAAGTCATTAGGAATGAGATGGGCAAGGCGCTCGCAAGTAATCGGCTCCGCCCTAAAGCACAGGAGATCTACTCATGAATAATCGTCTGACACGAAGAAATCTGATGCAGGTCGCTGGTGTGACTGCCTTCGCACCACCTCTTGCGGCTGCCGCGGCAACGTCCGAGGGGCCAATATTCGAAGGGCCCAATACACCGAAGATCTGCCTCGGGGGAGGCGGGGGAGTGCCGGCCGGACTTCCCTGGCAGGAAGGGAGTATCCGCGCCGCTATCGAGCTCGCAAAAGCGAACGGGCTGGTACTGTACAACATGATGTTGGAGAACTCATTCCCCAATACCATCTACGGGCGGCCGGGCCGCGACGAGGAGATTGAGAAGATCCGGCAGACCATCCGGGCAGCGGGCAAGGCGGGCCTACCCGTCATCGAATACAACTTCTACGCACATCGCGCCATGGAGGGCTACTTCGAGGAGACTGGTAGAGCGGGGCTCGGGCACACCGGTTTCGACTACGAGAAGATGAAGGGCCTGCCGCGGCGCCCACAGCCTCGACGAGATGTGGCATAACATCACCTACTTCTTGAAGGCTGTGATTCCGGTGGCCCAGGAGTCGGGCGTCAGGCTGGCGCTGCATCCCAACGATCCCCCGGTGCCCATCAGCCGCGGTTCCGGACAGATCATGGGGACGCTGGCAGGCTGGAAGAAACTCATCTCGACGGTGGACAGCCCGTCGAATGGGATCACGTTCGACTGTGGAGTGGCAAGGGAGATGGGTGAGGACCCGGTGGAAGTCTGCCGCTACTTTGCCAGCAGGGATCGCATCAACCACATGCACTTCCGCAACGTACAGGTGGTCAAGCCCTACGAGAGATACACCGAGGTAGCTATCGACGAGGGCCAGGTGGACTTGTTCGGCGTAATGAGGGAGCTTGTGCGGCATAAGTACACGCGCACGATCTACCCCGAGCACCCGCGGATGTTCGACTATGACCGCGAATACAACAAAATGCAGGGTGCGGGGCGTTCCGGCGGATACCCGGGGGGCGGCGGCTACACGGGCACAGTATTCAATGTGGCCTACACCCGGGCCATGATGCAGGCAGCCCTGAAGTCGGTGTGAATCTGCCGGACCGGCCTACTTCTTGCCGGCGGAGCCCTCCGCTTCTGCGGCGGCCACCAGAGCGTCCAGCGCGGAAACCTGGGTCGCGGCGGTTTTCAGATCGGAAGGTCCGGACCACACGAGTCCGAACCGGCCTTCCGCGTCACGGTTCTTCCAGATACTCTCGGCATTCCTTCGCAGAAAGGCGCGGAACCCCGGCACCGGAGCCGCCGCGTTCAGCACCGCCAGGTTACGCACGAAGATGCCTTTGAACTGCGGGGCATCGTTCCCACAGCGGGCGGGCTCGCAGGGATCGTGGAGGACGCCATCCAGGTCGGTCAACCGCGAGATAGCCGCCAACGCGATGGACTGCGCGGCCTCCAGAGGTTTCGAGTCGCCAGTTAGTTTGGACAGCACCGTAAGACCGCCTAAGATCACGCCCTGATTATAGGTCCAGGTGGTTCGACGGTTATTCTTGCATGTCGCATCCAACCCGTCGTTCACCAGGTGATCCGAATTGATCATGCCGGATGCCGCAAACCACTTCCATTCCCGTTGGGCCCAATCCAGGTATGTGGCCCGTTTCTGCGCATCTGGCGTCAGACTCGCCAGCTTTGCGGCCACGGCAAGAAACAACTCGTTAGCGATGGCATTCTTATACTGCTTGGGCTTCTTCCACCAGATGCCGCCGCCGCAGGTGTCATCCTCCCAACCCTTCGTCATGTCGGCAAAGATCGTCTCCGCCATTTCGAGATAGCGCACGTCGTGCGTTAGCTCGTAAGCGCCTGCCCAGCCCATCGCCCACCAGCCCTCGTCGTCGTAGTACTCGTTTAGAAAGTTCTTCTTGGAATTGCGATCGAAGGTGTTCGCGAGAGTGGATCGGAAATCCGGGGTGTCGCTCAACTTCGAGTAATTTCCCAGCACCGTCACCGCGTTGGCGGCGTTCCACCAGTTTGTCGTCTTCCACAGCCCCGTTTCCTCTGCATACCAGGTTTGGAGGGCCTTCAATCCGGCGGCCGAATCGGCGATAAACTCCGTCGCCCGCTTCGGATCGGGTGGGGTGGTTTGCGTCCGGCCGGCGCCGGGTACCAGCAGGAGTCCAAACAGGAGCGCTACTGGAATAGGGCGATTCATAGATAGCATGCTGACACACATGATGACAGACTTCAAAGAACTCGGGCCTAACTGACCTTGGGATGATTCGAAGTCCGTCAGGCCCGGGGTAAACGCTGCCAGATCGATATGGCCCTCTCTGCTAGAAGGCAAATCTCAGAGCAACCTGAATGACACGGGGGCCGCGATCTGAGCTAGCCTGGCCGAATGTGGAGCTGGTCTGCGCTCCGGTGGTCGAGTTAAAGACGGGTGAGGCGCTGATCCCGCTCCAT
>JAPKZC010000301.1:2462-5658 GCA_026394025.1 Candidatus Solibacter sp. | reverse complement strand
TGATTGAAAGCATTGTAGAGCTCGCCGCGAAGCTCGATGTTCGCCCTCTCGTGGATCTTGAAGTCCTTGAACGCGGAGAGGTCCCACTGGTTCTGGCCTGGTCCGCGATAGACGTACCGGCTGGCGCTGCCGATATAGCCCACTGCGGGCATCGAGAACACGCTCGTGTCAAACCACCTGGTTCCGTTGCGGGTGCCGCGAGGGAGGTTCGGGTTGGCAGAGACATTGATTCTCTGTCCATCGCCGCCGCCGATCAGATCGAGACCGGCTGAGTTGGAGAAACCCATACTCTGTGGAGCGCCGCTGGCAAAGGTCAAGATACCCGACACGTGCCAGCGCCCGAGAACCGCATTCACCGCGGGATTTGTCATGAAGTGAGCGGTCGGAATTTCCCAGAGCCACGCCACATTCACGATGAAGGGGCGATCGAAACTCGACAAATCGTAGGACAGCAATTTGCGGCTCGCATAGACAGGCAGAGACCCGTTGTCGCTCGAACTGTAGTCCATGGACTTGGACCACGTGAAATTGGTTTTGAATTCTAGGCCGCGTGAGAATCTACGGTTGGCCTGGGCCTGTAGTGAATAATAGTTCGAGGATCCGACCGGCGAACCGTATGTGATGGAACCCACGCCAGTGTAGGGCGCCAGGAAACTATCCGGAAGCGGCTTGCCGGGGTTGGTCGGGTCCTGACTGGCGGAAAGAAACCGCTTGCCGTACGGAAGCGTATTCAGGTTCTGGGTCTGTAGTGTGTGGCGGCCCAAATTGCCCACGAAAGCCACATCCACCACGGTCGCGAAGCCGACGTCCTGCTGAATACCCGTGCTGAAGCTGTACATTTGTACCAACTTGGACCAGTCAGTCCCCTGCTCGCTGGACGGGAAAATGGCTCCCGCGGCGCTCAGGACCGTAGTGGTTGTTCCGTAATATGCCGTCGGCCGATACGACCACGGTGGCTGAGCCTGCAGATTCGTATTGATCTGGGTCTGCGGCAAGACGGAGATGCCGAAGCCACCGCGGACCGCGGTCTTCCCGTTGCCAAACACGTCATACGCATAGCCGAATCTCGGTCCTGGAGTGATGGCCTGCACCTTGGTGAGACCCTGTAGTTGTGTGGGGTCGCTTTGCAACCGAAGTCCATCCAGGATATTACCCACTCCCGGCAAAATCGCGCCGATCATGACCGCGGGGTACTGTTGACCGGTCAGGGGATTGACCGCGATGCGTTTACCCGTCGAGTCCAGACCGGGGTTGTACAGCTTAGGCGCCTGGGCTGGATCCCAAATACCGGGATCAAAGGCGGACATCTTATAGGAACGCTGGAACCAGGGACGCCACTCGGTGAAACGGATCCCGAATTCCAAAGTCAGTCTCGGGCTCGCCTTCCACGAGTCCTGCACATATTCTTCGAACGAGCCGGTGCGGAAGTCCGCGCCGGGCTTCGCCGAGGCTTCCTGGTACGTGTCGTAGATACCTTGGATGGCGTTCCCATAGCCGTAGTTGGTATCAAGCGGGTTGTTCACATCCCGGCCAAACTGGAAACTGCCCGAAAAATTGTTAGCCTGGTTACCCTTCCAGGCGCGAGTACGCATGATGGTGATACCGGCCTTCACGGTGTGCTTGTTGAAGACCTTGGTAATGTTGTCGGTGATTGTGAAGATGGTGGTCGCACCGCGAATCGGGGTGCGGGAGTCGTAAGAGAATCCAGCCGCGCTCGGAACATCCGAGAAAGCCATGCCCGGCAGGTAATCCAGAGGGTTGACGGCCGGATACCATTGGCCGAGCGAACTGAGACCATACGTCTTACGCTGGATCTTGGCCAGGTCTGCGTCCGTGAGCGGACCGCCCGGTTCATCCCAGTGATTCATACCTACAGTGGTTTCGTTGATCAGTGTGGGTGCGATCGTGTAGAGGAAATTGATCGCCGGAGTTTCAATGCGTTGATCGTAGAAACTCTTGAACAGGCCCCACTGCGGACCCGCCGACACGTTGGACTGATAGCCCTGATTGTGACTGTTAATCTGGGTCATGCGTCCGTACATGCGGAGCTTATCGGTCAGCATGAAATCCACTCTGTAGGTGTACTGGAAACTACGGTTAGTCGGAGAATCCTGGAAGATATAATTGTAGGCGCCACCGCTGACGGCCCTGTTGTCATAGTTAGGCAGGAAGTAGAAATTCAGGAGTTTCTGCCCGGTAGGGTCGATCAGGCTTGCGGGAACAGTGTTGTTCGGAAACTGAATCTTGGTGCCCGGCTGGTAGACGGGAATCAGGGCGCCGCCCACGTTGAGGCTGTGGGAGAAGTTGCCTGCACGCTCCTCGGCAGTCGGCATTGTGATCTGTTGCAGGCTACCAGGGCTACCATTGAAAAGATGTTGCATGTTCAGGAAGAAGAAGACCCTGTTCCTGGTGGTGTTGAATTTATTCGGGATGAAGAGAGGCCCACCGACACTGAACCCGTTCGTTGCATACCGGTAGACCGGCTTCTTGACCTTGTTCTTGTTGTTGAAGAACGAAGTAGCGTTAAGCGCCTCGTTGCGCAGGTACGAATAGACGTCGCCGTGAAACTCCTTGGCGCCGGACCTGGTCGTCAGATTGACGATGCCGCCGGCGCTGCCGCCATATTCGGCCTGGTAATTTGAGGTCTTCACGTTGATCTCCGACAGCGCATCCGTCGAGGAGGCTCCGTAGAGTTGGCCTTGGCTGGATGGATCTGAGGCATTGACGCCGTCCAAGGTAGGCAGCGAGACGCTCGCGCGGGCTCCGTTTAGGGCTGCATAAGCCTGTCCGCTGTTGCCTGCGGGAGATGTCGGGTCAACACCGCCGGAGACACCCGGAAGAGTCCTCAGCAGTCCGGCAAAATTCAGTCCGCGAGCCAGGAGGGCTGAAATTTCCTGTTTGTCAAGGTCGCCCGAACGTTCCGCGCTCGCGGTTTGAACGGGAGTGACTTCGGCTTGGACGGTCACCGCTTCGGTCGCACTGCCTACGGCCAGTGCAAGCGTCCCGACCGGCCTTCTCTCACCTTGCCTGACGACAATGTCTTTCTGATCGAGCCGCGAGAAACCCGCGGCCTGAACGGAAATGGTGTAGGTGCCTGGCGCCGGGACGGCCAGAAACATGAAGTCCCCGGTAGCGTCGGATTTCACCGTTGCGATGACAACCGTAGTGTCCTGGTTGGTCAGCGTCAAGCTGGCAT
>JAPKZC010000301.1:0-2441 GCA_026394025.1 Candidatus Solibacter sp. | reverse complement strand
TGGCCCCGGAGGAGTCGGTCAGAGTACCGGTGATGGTGGCTCCCAGTTGGGCCAGAACCGGCGTTGCCAGAAGGAACAGAAGAGCAGCCAGCAGCAGCAACTGCGCGATCGCATGGGCGCATTTGGCCGAAGAATCAGCAGTTTGCGGGTCACTCTCAGGTGTGGATAGGGCCGAGTCAATGTTGGGGCGCATCGTTGTCTAACCTCGAAAACAAGAGTTCTGCACGGATTTTAGTCCAGGCGGGCCGGGTGTGCAATGGTTCAAAGCAACCATGCGCGCAGTGCGCAAGCGGGGTGTTTTACCGGCTGCTATTCCGCTGAAAAGACGCGGTACGAGCCCGGTACGAGCGGCGTGGTGAAATCCGTCGTCGAGCCCTGAGACGTGCCAACTAACACTTGGCCGGTGAGCATGTCGCGCAGTTTGGTGATGCGCTGGTCGGTGATCACGCGCGCCGCCGGCACGGGGTTTTCCTGGAACGATTCGACAATGAACTGGTCGTTGTCGTACACGAACAGGCTGCGCTGGTTCCCTCTCACCGTTGCCGAGAACATCTTCATCAGCCGTTTGTCGCGCCGCTTTGGCCTGTTGGACTGGCGCGACCTGAATCACCGTGCCGCCCCCCCGGACTGATGGAACATCAGATCGCCACGGCCCGCCTTGAGTTTCCCGATGAGCGCCAGAGCCGATTCGGTGGCGACGACCTCATGCGCACGCGTCTGTCATGGTTCATCTGAACCATGACAGACGCAGACGGCGGAGCGATCATAGACCACGGAGGCCGTGTCGAATGATTCCGGATCGCGTGGAAGCGTCGGCGTCGGTTCACCCGAAAGAGCCACCAACTGCTCCAGCCCCGCCGGGACTGATTCGCGCCCATTCGTCCTGTTTGCTCTTGGCGTGCGCCATACGGTGTTTGGACTAACGTAATTGATGTCATTTAAGGTCCGATTCAGCTATACTCGGCACAACTCGGATTTGTAAGCTTGCGGGTGACCCGCCGCCGTGCGCAAACACCGCCGCCGCGCGGTCACCGAAAGGGAGTTTACTCATGTCTCGGCACATTCCGCATTTCTCGTCGAAAGTCGTCCGAAACGCATTGCTTGTCGCGGCGATCCTGGCGTCCGCCTGTACGCTCATGGCACAGGCCGGCCCGCAGGGCGAGTTTGTGGGAACCGTCAAAGACAGTACGGGCGCCTCCGCGCCCGGGGTCAAGGTCACCGTGGTGAACACGGGCACGCAGTTCGTCTCCGAGGGCGTTACTAACACGGAGGGCAACTACAATATTCCCTACCTGAACTCGGGTATCTACAGGATTACGTTCGTCGCGGCCGGCTTCAAGCAGTTCGTGCGCGACGGCATCGATCTACGGCCAGGGGAAACGCCCCGCTTCGACGTGTCGCTGGAGGTGGGCTCCGCGTCGGAGTCGGTCACCGTCACGGCCGCGGCTCCGCTGCTGACCACCGAATCGGCGGCGGTTTCGCATTCGATGGACCAGGCGATTCTTCAGGACATCAGCAACGTTTCCAAGCGCATTGTCCGCGACCTCTACTTCGTGCCCGGCGTGATCGGCAGCGCCAACACGGGCTACCACATCCTGGGGAACGTCCAGCGCTCCATCGGCTATTCGATGGATGGCGTCAGCGCCAAATGGCCCGGCCTGGGCACCTTCGACCAGAACGACCAGGTGCTCCAGACCACGCAGGACGCGCTGGAGGAAGTCAAAGTGCTCACCAGCGTCGCGTCCGCCGAGGTGGGACACGCGGCAGGCGGCGGAATGCAGTTGACCTTCAAGTCCGGAACCAACGAACCGCACCTTTCCGTGGAAGACCGGGTCCTCTACACTCCGATGGTGCACCGGTCTTACTTCCAGCAGACCCCATCGCTGCCGTTCAGTTACTATGAATTCGAATCCGTGTTCAGCGGACCGTTATATATCCCCAAACTGTACAACGGCAAGAGCAGGACATTCTTTTTGTTTGGTTTCGCCCAACACCACGAAAACTGGGACACGGAAAATACCGTCAGCGTGCCGACTGCGGGAATGCTGGGCGGCGACTTCTCGTTCGGAGGGGTGGGATATCCGATCTACGACCCGAAGTCCTACCGCCAGGTGAACGGCGTCTGGACCGCCGACCGGTTTCCCAATAACATCGTGCCCACCAACCGGTTCGACCCCGTGTCCGTGAATTTCCTCGCTCAAAATCCCTGGTCAAAAGCCAACATGCCGGGAATCACGACGGCCAGCGGGACCAGCAGTAACTTCCTTAGCGATGGCACAAAGATCGTCACCCGGACCCGCTGGGACGTAAAGGTGGATCACCAGTTCTCGGCCGCACACAAGTTTGCCGCGCGCTATTCGCAGGGGCACCACCGCGCCCAGGCGAATGGTATCCAAACCCAGCTCGCCTGGAGGTACTTGGACCTGAACAGCATCAAACAG
>JAPKZC010000811.1 GCA_026394025.1 Candidatus Solibacter sp. | reverse complement strand
TGACCACATCCGCCAGAACGGAGGCGTCACCCAGGTAGTAGAGCCCGAGCAGCGCGTTGCCCGCGACTCGGTTGTTGACATCGTTCGCCGCGAGGTTCAACAGCGTGCGAGCCTCCGGTGTGTCTACGCCCCACAGCGATTCGATGGCATTGGCCCGCAGCCGCGGGTCCGATTCACTCAGGCGTCCCATCACCCATTTCGCACTGTGGCTGCCCCGGCCGATCATCTTCACCGCTTTGGATCGCAGATAAGTATTGGGGTGCCGCATCATGCGCATCAGCGAGGGCATGATGCGTGCTGCATCGGCAATCTCGCACAAGATGTCCATCAACCTTGCCGGATCGGCAACATGGACCGCACTGCTACCCATCGCGCTCTCCGCCAAGCTGCGCGCCAGCGAAACGTCGATCATGGAGTCCACCCGCCGCGCGGAGCGCCCCAGCGACAGTGCCTCCTCCCGGCTCAGTTCGGGATCGCACAGCGCATGGAGCAGCATTCCGTTCGCCAACAGCAGTGCCACAAGGTACTGCGCGCCTCGCGAATCGCCCGAGGTCCGCAGAATACTGACGGAACTAGCGTAGAAAATGTCGCGATCGTTGTCTAACAGGTCCCGGATTTGCTGGCGGCTCGCGACTGCGTCGGCTTCGAAATTTCGCACCAGGTTGCCCAACGCTGCGCGTATATCTTCGAAGGATCGGCCCTTTGATGCAGCGTAGATCGACACATTTCTTAGATCGACTGCTTGCCCCGACAACTTTAGGCTAACCGGACATGTCCCCTGGCTCGCGTGCGCG
This sequence comes from Candidatus Solibacter sp., assembly GCA_026394025.1. Lineage (GTDB taxonomy): Bacteria > Acidobacteriota > Terriglobia > Bryobacterales > Bryobacteraceae > Solibacter. The sequence continues at coordinate 772 of JAPKZC010000811.1, read as the reverse complement.
TCCTGCGCCGGATGCGAGCAACCTTTATAATCAAACGAATGGCAAAAAACAGCTTTGGCGCCGCCGCGAAACTGCGTGTCGGCACCGCGGACTACGATTATTTCCGTCTCTCCCGTCTTGCTCAGCAGGGTGTCGGCAACGTCGGGCGCCTGCCCTTCTCCATCCGGATTCTGCTGGAAAACCTGTTGCGCAATGAAGATTGCAAGCGAGTCTCCTCGCAGGATGTGGCCACCGTGGCGGGTGGCGCCGGCGCCGGCGTCAAAGAGATCAGCTTCATGCCCGCGCGCGTCCTGTTGCAGGATTTCACCGGCGTCCCCTGCGTGGTGGATCTGGCCGCCATGCGCGACGCGCTGGCCGCCATGGGCGCCGACCCGAGCCGCGCCAACCCGCTGCTGCCCGCCGACCTCGTGATCGACCACTCCGTCCAGGTGGATCATTTCGGCGGCGTGAATGCCTTCGACCTCAACGCGGCCCTGGAATTCCAACGCAATCGCGAACGCTACATCCTCCTCCGCTGGGGCCAGACCGCGTTCCGCAATTTCCGCGTCGTACCGCCCGATACCGGGATCGTCCACCAGGTGAACCTGGAATTTCTCGCCCCCGTCGTCTTCCGCAATTCCGAGGGCGTGGTCTACCCGGATTCGGTGGTGGGCACAGATTCCCACACCACCATGATCAACGGCCTGGGCGTTCTTGGCTGGGGCGTGGGCGGCATTGAGGCCGAAGCCTGCATGCTCGGTCAGCCGGTTTCCATGCTCCTGCCTCCCGTGGT
>JAPKZC010000093.1 GCA_026394025.1 Candidatus Solibacter sp. | reverse complement strand
GCGCGGAAGTTCGCCTTTCGCGCTCTACCCAAAAACACATCGGATCGGTAGACCCTTATGCCTTGAAAATCCCCGCCCCGAAGGGGCGGAATACTCACTAACGGAGAGCGAACTCTCTCCACTTCACGCTGAACCGGCACAGGTTTCGGAACGTAGTTCTTTCCCTTTGACGTTTCCAGGCGGCGGCATCTGCCCCACGGCGTAGTACTGCAGAATTTTGCGCATCTCTTCGCGCCGCTTCTGCCACTGCCACGAAGCGGTGACCCTCGTGCCGTCGTTCATCACCATCACGTCGGGCATTTCCTTGCGGACGGGCAGTTCGCTCACGCCGGGCAATGCTCCCATGGGCGTCTTGATGTGCGGGACCGGGATTTCCCGTGGTTCCGTTCCAGCGGCCGGCAGGCCTTGCTGCGCTCGCGTGATCACGACCGTCACGCTGAGTCCGGCATTGAGTGCCGAAACTAGACTAGAGCCTCCAATGAACACGTGGGGAATAAAAGAGGCAATCATTGTGTTCGGGCCCCTCACCCCTGAGTTTGTTGTGGAATGAAACCATATAGCTACGGCAGCGGCACGTCAAGGGGAATTTGAACAATGTAGGATGGGGACCAACAGGTGGAGTAGGTCTGCAGGTGGTGAGACGATCCCGTCCAACTCGAGGATATCGACTATGATGGCAATGCTGATCGTGTGAGTCTCAGGCAAGCGGCGAGTTCTTCAGGACGATTGGCATAAGGAGCCCGGAGCGGCTTCGCGGTAAGCAATTGGACGACCCAGAGTATGCCGCGGGTCGCTGGAGAACAGCGGTCCCGTCATGCCTGCGATCTCCACGTGATTTATGCTGAATGGAGTGTGAGGCCCAAGTTCATGATCAAGCCATTCCTGCTCCTGCTCCCTGTCATCTCCTGCCTGGCACCGGGCGCCGTCGCGCAGCCCGCCCCGGCCAGCCGGCAGGGAAACGCAAACCAACGCAAGGGAGTCGCGTCTCCGGCGAAGACCGCGGTCCAGACCCCAGCCGGTGGAGCCGGTGCCTTTGCGACCAAACGCTATCGCAATCTGTTTCTGGAAGCCGGACATTCCCAAAAGGAGATCTCCCAGAAGATCGATGCCGCTTTCCAGCAGTTGTTCCACGGCGACCCGGACACGCAGACCGTCTACTACCCGGTCGGACAAAATGCCAACGGACCGTTGGCGTACCTGAGCGACATCAACAACAAGGACGTACGTTCGGAAGGCATGTCGTACGGCATGATGATCGCCGTCCAGCTCAACAAGAAAGCTGAGTTCGATGCCCTCTGGAACTGGTCCAAGACGTTCATGTACCAGGCGTCACCGACCCATCCCGCTTTCGGTTTCTTCTCCTGGTCGATGAAGACCGACGGCACCCCGAACAGTGAATCACCAGCGCCGGACGGAGAGGAGTATTGGGTTACAGCCTTGTATTTCGCCGCGGGGCGATGGGGAAGCGGCACAGGCATCTATGGCTACCGTGCCGAAGCGGACCGGCTGCTGGACAACATCAAGAACCGCCCAGTGATCGCCGGCCAAACCGTGAGAGGTCCCGAGACCGATGGTCCGCAGTTCAACGCCGAACACAAGATGGTACGCTTCACTCCCAATAATCTCCGGCCTGATCACACAGACCCCTCCTACCACCTGCCGGCGTTCTATGAATTGTGGGCGCGGTGGGGCCCCGTGGCAGATCGGCCCTTCTGGGCGGAAGCCGCCGCGGTGAGCCGCGACTATTTCCAAAAGGTCACCAATCCCTTGACTGGCCTGGTTCCGAACTATTCGAATTTCGACGGCACGCCGGTAGCAAGAAACTCAAATTTCGGGCCGGATGCCTGGCGGACGGCGGCCAACTGGTCCGTGGATTGGTCCTGGTGGGCTGCAGACCCCGGGGAGCGACAACTCAGCGACCGGATCCAGGCGTTCTTCGAGTCCAAGGGCATAGACACCTATGGAAACCAATTCACACTGGATGGCAACCAGGTGGGCAATTCCCATTCGACCGCCTTGGTCGCCACGAACGCTGTGGCCAGTCTGGCGGCGACGGAGCCGCGCGCGACGAAGTTCGTCGAGGCCCTATGGAATGCCCAGATCCCATCCGGGCGTTACCGCTATTACGACGGCATGTGGTACCTGATGGGGCTTTTGCACTGTAGCGGCGAGTTCCGGATCTGGCCCCCTAAATAGCATCTTTTTTCACAAGATCCGAACAGCCGGAGTAGACAGGGGCAGAAGCGAACTGGTGGCGCTGTTCATGATCCTCCGGGGACCGACTCCCGCCGGAGGTTCATGAACCAGCTTCGCCGGAGGTCCCAGTGATTCCGTAAGGTAGGCCCGGCAACAGCGTCATCCCGTTTGTTTGCCGGTTTTCCATTCCGATTCAGCGTGACGTCATTCCTGCAAATCTTCGTCGGTGCTTGATTATGAGTCGGTTTCCCAGGAAATCGGCCACACACCGGCCACAGCCATCAATCAATTATGCGGGATGCATAGGTAGATTTTGACGCGGTACTGGCTACAATAGCCAGCCCGTTTTCAACAAACCCCTTTCAAACCGTGCGTGCGGTTTTCCCGCACACGGCTTAACGATGATCTTACTGATGCGGCTTGCGCCGGGTAGCGCACGGT
>JAPKZC010000579.1 GCA_026394025.1 Candidatus Solibacter sp. | reverse complement strand
GATTCCGTGATCCAACTGGCGGCGCACGCGGCCGGCCAACAGTCAATTACCTTCCGCCAGGAAGTGGACGGCGCCCTGACGCCGTTCGAATGTGACCCGGAGCTGCTCACGCAGGTGCTGCTCAATCTGCTGATCAACGCGATCCAGGCGATGCCCGAAGGAGGCGTCGTGCAGCTATCCGGCCAGCCGCGGAACGGACGCGTGCTGATTCAGGTGCGCGACGAGGGTTGCGGAATCGGGGCCGCCGACCGCGACCGCATTTTCGACCCGTTCTTCACGACCAAGGAGACCGGGACCGGGCTCGGGCTCTCCGTGGCGCATCAGATAGTGGAACAGCATGGCGGCATCCTCAGCGCGGAAGCGAACCCGGACAAGGGCACTACTTTTTCGGTTCTGTTGCCGGTTCATCACGAAAGGCAGAATGATGCATAAGACCATACTGGTGGTGGACGACGACGAAAGCCTGCGCCGCATCACGCAACTGCAACTCGAGGAAGCCGGCTATACCACCATCACCGCGGCCAACGGCGATGAGGCGCTGCGCCGCATCGAGGAGGATGCCCCGGCGCTCGTCATCACGGATCTGAAGATGCCCGGCATCTCCGGGCTGGCGCTGTTGCAGAAGGTCCGGCAGCAGTATCCGCAAACCTCGGTCGTAATGGTTACGGCATTCGGCACGGTGCAGACCGCGGTAGCGGCCATGAAGGCCGGAGCCTACGACTACATTACCAAGCCGATCGATTACGAAGAGCTGAAACTGGTGGTCAGCCGCGCGGTGGAGCATCAGCAACTGGTGGAGGAAGTGCGCAGCCTGCGCCTGAGCCTGGACCAGAAGTACGGATTCTCGAGCATCACCGGGCAATCGAAAGTGCTGCTGCACGTGCTGGAAATGGCTGCCCGGGTGGCGCAGCGCGATTCCACCGTGCTGATCCGCGGCGAAACCGGGACCGGAAAGGAACTGCTGGCGCGCGCCATCCACCAGAACAGCCGGCGAAAGGAACAGCCGTTTGTCACGATCAACTGCGGCGCGATTCCCAAGGACCTGATGGAATCGGAACTCTTCGGCCACGCCAAGGGGAGCTTCACCGGGGCCTTTGCGCCCAAGCGCGGCAAGGTGGAGAGCGCCGATGGAGGGACGCTGTTTCTGGACGAAATCGGCGAGTTACCGGTGGAACTCCAGGTGAAGCTGCTGCGGCTGATTCAAGAAGGGGAAATCGAAAAGGTGGGCGCCCCGGGTCCGCTCAAGGTGGATGTCCGGATCATCGCCGCGACTCACCGCAATCTGCAGAACCTGATCGAGGACGGCGCGTTTCGCGAAGATCTGTACTACCGCCTGGCGGTGATCCCGCTCGAACTGCCCCCGCTGCGCGAGCGCCATGGCGACATCCCCGAACTGTTGCAATCGCTCTTCGTCAAAGCCAAACAGAAGCACGACCTGCCGAACCTCAGGCTGCCGCCGCAGTTGGTGCCGTACTTCAGCGGCTATGGCTGGCCCGGCAACGTGCGCGAGCTGGAGAACATCATCGAGCGGCTGACCGTGCTCTCGGTGGGCGATGAGATCCGTTTGAGCGACCTGCCGGACTTTCTGCGGCGTGAAAAGCCGATGCCGGAGACCGTCCAGTTTGAACTGCCGCCGCAAGGCGTCAGCCTGGAGGCGATGGAGAAGGAACTGATTTTGCAGGCGCTGCGCAAGTTCGATTGGAACCAGACGAAAGCCGCGGCATTTCTGGATTTGAGCCGGCGCACGCTGATATACCGTATGGAGAAGTACGGCTTCCACAAGGACGCGGGCGAGGCGCCAGCGGAAGACTGAAAAGGTACAGTACGGTCCGGGGCTTTTCTTAAAACGGACAGCCTTAGCGTCGAGGAAACCGCTCCCGACCGGGAGAGGGTGGAGCGATGCGAGAATGCGCCTTCACCGCGGAGACGCAGAGAACGCAGAGGAAAACGCAGAGAAGACCAACGGCGCGAGCGCGGCGGGAAGGACCTGCGTTTTCCAAGTGGACCCCAACATGCAATTGTCCCCGCGAAGGCGGGAACCATGGCTGACGAGTCCGCAACCACCACCTATTCCATCCCGGAGCCTTTCGAGGAGGCTGTGCGACAGTTGCGCCGCGTGCTGGCCGAGGGCGGCCTGAAGATCACCGGCGAATTGGATCTCTCCGGGCGCCTGCAACGCCGGCTATTGGTGGATACGCCGCCGTGTCTGGTGCTGTTCGCCAGCCCTTCGGCGCCCTTGCTCCACGGGCCATCCGCGCATCCCGGGGCGGCCGCCCTCATGCCCCTGCATATCGTGGTCTCCGCGCGCGGCGCACAGACGGAGATCCACGTCTTGAAGATCCCGCCGCCGCATGAGGGTGTGTACGACGTCTCCGCGATGGCAGTGCTGGGACGGTTTCGCGCCCAGCTTTCGCAGGCCATCGAGAAGATCGGCATGCGCGCCGTTCTCCGGGTTTGACCGCGTATGGCCGCGATGCGCAAACACCTGCGAATCTGCGCCGGCTTCCTGGCGTTAGTGGCGGGAGCCATCCTGGCGTTGCCGCTGGTGCCCGGTCCCGGCATTCCGCTCATGCTGCTAGGGCTCGTGCTACTCAGCGATCATTTCACCTGGGCGAAGCGCAGTCTTGATTGGGCCAAGCGGAAATGGCAGCACCTGCGAGGGAAATAGGAGTGGCCCTGAACCTGCACTACCAGCACTAGAAGAGGCAATCTCACCATGAACGCCTTGGCAGCCGGACACACATACGTTCTCGACGAGCGCTTTGACAAGGCTCTGAAGCAGGTGCGTGGAG
>JAPKZC010000268.1 GCA_026394025.1 Candidatus Solibacter sp. | reverse complement strand
GCAGCGCGATGCCGTTGTAGAGCAGGGCCTCGTTGGTGTAGTACAGGAAGCACCAGTATTCGCGCTGCACCGGTTCCAGCCAGAGCAGCCATGTGGGGATATTGCGCGTGACCGCAACCATGCAATCGACGGGGTTCGATACCGCGCGCAGCAGCATATGAGTGCCCAGCGAGATGAACAGGAGGAAGCCGGCCAGGAACAGGACAGGCGCCACTTTGGCCAGCAGTTCGAGGGCGCGGGTCTTTCCGTCGGCGCCCTCGTCGGGATGACCGCCCTTGGTCTTCTCGCTTTTACCCGAGAGATAACCGGCGATGCCACTCATCAGCCATGCGCCGGCCAGTGCCGCGCCGGCGGGGGCCCAGCGCACGGTGGCCAATGACAGCCAATAGGGGCCGAAAACGGCCAGCACGAAGAGTCCGAGCCACGCCGTGATGGCGATGGAGACCGATGCCCCGAGGCGCGCCAGCCACTCGCGCGCGGCATCGGGGAAGTCAGATCCCATGAGCCCGATTTGCAGGATCACGCCGGTCATCCAGGCCATCAGGATCATGGGCGGGCCCAGGGCGATGCGCCGCCATTCGACGTCGGGATCGACCCACGTGCCGGCCAGCTTCCACACACACCACATCAGCGCATAGGTAACGGTGGCGCAAACCAGGGGGATGGCGATCAGCAACGGCCATCCACTGGAACCCTTGTGGCGCGCGCGATAGCAGAGCCGAAAGCCGCCCAGCCATTGGAGAAGGAAGAAGAGCACCGCAAGGATGGCGCCGGCGACGCGGGGATCCGGGTCGAGGCATTCCGTGTCGAAGCGAAAGGCGCCGAGGATGTAAGCCGCGAACATGACACAGAGGGTGGCGAAGCCCACCATACCCCGGCCGGAGAGATCGGGCAGTTTGAAGCGCGGCGTCAAATCCGGGAATTGGGCGAACACGATCTGCCGCAGGTTGACGCCGATGATGACGACGCTGGCGGCGAGAGTGAACATCCAGAGCCTCTTCGCCACGCCGGATTCCAGATCCCCTCCAAACCTCTGTTGCAGGAGACCGCTCATCAGTACGGTCAGCACCACGCCCACCAGGAACGGAATCAGGATCAGCAGGTTGAGCAACACGTTGCGGATCCAGACCGAGGCGATGGTCCAAAAATCCGGGCTGAAGACGCCGAGTTGAGGCGCCAGGTAGTTGCTGTACTTGCGCAGGAAGGTGATGGGATCTTCGCCAGCTTGCCCGGGGACGCGGCCGGGGTTTAGTTCCGGCTGCGCGGCCACGGGGTCGCCCTTGTGCTTGTTGCGGATAACGCCGTGCAGCCAGGAGCCGATGTAGCCGCCCCCGGACACGGTGGAGAGGTAATCAATGAAGGGGAGCAGCCCGAGTTCCGCCAAGCCCTGGAGCACGCCGAGATTGAAGGTGGCGCTGCGGATACCGCCGCCGGAAAAGGCCAGGCCGAGCGGGCGCACGCGATGCGCTTCATTGTAAGGATTGTCCGGCGCAGGCGCTTCAGGCAGCGGCTGCTGGTGGGGAAACAGGGCGCGCCGGCGCGCGCGGATGTCCCCGACCTCGGCGCTCAATACGCCCGGGAAATCGCTAGGTGAATTCATAGGCCCAGTGGGGGCTCCTTGTGCCTCCGGCTCTATCGCGGGATTCATAGTTTCCTCCGGAAGAAATCGACCGCTGCCTGGTAACCGCGCAGCCAGGAGGCGTGGCGCAGGAAACCGTGGATCTCGTCGGGCAGGATGAGCTGTTCGAAATACACGCCCTGCTGGCGGAGCGCGTTGGCCAGCGTGATGGTCTCGCTGAAGTTTACGTTGCGATCGTCATCGCCGTGAATCAGCAGCACCGGCGAG
>JAPKZC010000701.1 GCA_026394025.1 Candidatus Solibacter sp. | reverse complement strand
CGGCTGGGATGTCGCGATTGGCGGCCTCCGCCGAGTCCGCCGTTTCTATTGTAGCGTGTGCGCGGTGATTTGGGTTTGCGCAGTTTTGTGGGTGCTTAACCGGTTTGGGGATCACGGCCTGGGACCATGTTGTAGGCTTCTGCCGGTAGCAGACTCTGGCGAACGGTGACTTCCAGTCGGGCCAAGCCGGGATGAGCACGCCTGGGAAGATTCTTCCGGAATCGGGCGGAGGCTTCTGGTAACTGTTCCAGTGCGGCCAGCGTATCGCGGAGCATGGTCTTCAGATCCAGGGTCCCCGGAGGTTGATCCAGGGCCCAGAGAGCCTCCGCAAAATCGGCATCCAGTTCAAAGAGCTGTCGAATCAATCGCTGCGGAATCTCGGACGGTGCCAGATCCATTCGGTCCAGAGCACGAAACAGCGCCAACAAATCGAGTCGGGCCGCTTCCAGACGGGCGCGGAGATCAGCAGGATCTTCCCCGGTGGAGCGACGGGCCATAGACCGAGCATGGCGCATTGGGAGACCGAGGTCAATTGGTGGCCGGGTCGATCTCCGGAGGAGGAACGTTACGCCAGCGAAACCATGCGCAACCGGTCCAATAGCGCCCAGTGATCGTTCAACAACAACAGGCGTAACGCCAACAGGCGGCGGGCCCCAGCTTCACTCCAGCGCATTCCGGCTTGACGGAAGCGAGCATGGACGACCTGCTTATGGGCGCTCTCGACGGCGCCACTGCCGATCCCATAGCCCAGTCGCAGATACTCGTCATAGCGCATGCGCCCGGCATTCTCGCTGTAGTAGCGGATGAGCGCCTGCAAGCTCTCGCGCAACTCCGGTGTTTTCGGCCGCACACGCTTCAGCCGGGCGATGACATCTTGCACCTTTCCGGCCCGCAGATCCTCGGCGATCTCATGAACCCAACGGTCGGCTTGGGCCGAACCCTCCCCGTAGCGAAGCCGGGCAAATCCCCAGGCGTGCTCCAAAGCGTGCCAGAAATCGAGGATTTCACAACGGCGCACGAACAGGGTGGCGCGATTCCAGATCCATTCCGCTCCATCGCCGACAATGACCACCACGGTGTGGGCGCCCACCCATCCCAACTCCCGCACCTGTGCATACAGGCGAGCGAAGATGGCGTCGGCATCCCCCAGGCAAGTCACCAGAAACCGGCGCACCACAGAGCGCCTTCCCGGGGAGGTTTCCACGCGCTCGCTGGGCAGCAACAAAACGCCCGTCTTCACTTCGCGGAATCGGCCTTCCTCAACGGGGGGCAACGGTGGCAGTGTTTCGCCGGCCTTGCGGTGACGCCGTTGGGAACGTACTTGCATTCCCAAGCTGCAGCCATCCACTGCCAACACCACGGCCGAGGGAGCCGCCTGCGTGGGTGCGCCTGTACTGCGGCTGTCGGCATGATACCGGCTCAAGGCGTCACTGTGGTGCGCCGCCGCCTCGCCCAACCGCTGCGCCACCCGCCAGATGCCCATGGGACTGATGGTGACCCCCAATAGCAACCAAGCCAGGCGCGCGGCCAGAGGATACGGGGCCACGGTGGCCAGCAGAGCCAGCAACCGGGCCAGCGCGCCACTGATGCGGCCAGGTTCTACCCCCAGCAGATCCAGTAACGGCCGGCATTCGTACCGGCAGGGCGGACAGCGGTACCGCGACACGGGAGCGTGCAAGCAGCCGCAACGAGCCAGCCAGGAGACCGGCCGCGTGTCTTGGCAGCGCATCGGCTGGCCGCAGCGCGGACATACGGGCGCTACGCCACGCGCCGCGGCGGCGACCGCATCGACCTTGCTTTGCAACGCCGCCAACATCCGCGGGCGATACTCGATCTCCACTTCTCGTTCCAGCAACAAGAAGCGCGGGAGATCCTCCGCCAAGGCAGGCCGTGCGGGCGGCGTCTCGGGCTCCGGGGCAGACAGGCGCTGTTTGGGCATGGATTCTCCATCTATTGAATCCTGCATAATAGAGTGACAATCGCGCCTGGTCGGCTTAGAATGGAGGCATGGTTGCCTCAACTCCTCCACGCAGGGATTTTCGAGGTCTGGAGCAGCGCCGGCGAAAAGCCGCACGGCTCTTCGCGGCGGGCAGAATGATCCTGGCGGCCATCGCCCGGGAACTCCGGTGTAGCCGTCAGAGTGTGAGCCGCTGGTATCAAGCTTGGAAGCGGGGCGGCGCGGCCGGGTTGCGCGGCGCGGGCCGGGCGGGCCGCAAACCGAAGCTGGCAGCGAAACAACTGCGGGTGGTGGAAAAGGCGCTACGCCAAGGGGCACGGGCGCATGGCTTTGGGACCGATCTGTGGACGCTGCCGCGCGTCGCGGCGGTGATCGAGCGGTTGACCGGGGTACGCTACCATCCGGGCCATGTGTGGAAGATCCGCCGCGCTTGGATCGTCTTCCAGGACGAAAGCGGCGTCTCGGAACGCCCCCCGGTCCGCCGGACCTGGGCCCCGAAGGGGGAAACGCCAGTCCTGATTCACGCCTTCAACTGGAAGAAGTTGTCCATCTGCGCTGCCCTGGGCTACCGCTGGGACGGCAAGCGCAGCCGCCTGTGGTTTCAGACGCGGCCTGGCAGCTATGACAAGCCCAGCCTGATTGCCTTCCTGAAGGATCTCAAGAAACACTTGCGGGGGGCAGAAAGTCATTCTGGTGTGGGATGGACTGCCCGCGCACAAAAGCTGCGAGATGCAACAGTACCTGGAGAGCCAGAAGCGTTGGCTTCGCGTGGAACGCTTGCCCGGCTATTCGCCGGATCTGAATCCGGTGGAGAGTCTGTGGGGAAACATCAAGGGGCAAGAGTTAGCTAATCGTTGCGTGGAAGGAAGAGTTAGCTAATCGTTGCGTGGAAGGCCTGGGAGAAGCGGAGGCGGCGCTGTGCGAAGGCATGGAGAGAGTTCGCGCCACCGCCAGTCTGCCATTTGGGTTTCTGCATCACGCCAAGATTTCTTTTTGATCGGATTGTCACTCTACTATGCGAGATTCAGTAAGGGGGGTGGAGCGGGACGGCGGGATGGGCGGGGGCGCTGGTTGCGGGCAAGCACCCATAGCTCGGCGTTGAGGACCAGCAGTTCGGCGGCGGTTTCCTTGAAGCGGCGGCCCGCCTTGACCCGTGGGCGAATGGTGTCAAGCCAATCGGCGGGAATGGTCTCGACGCGCTTCTTGCCGCCGGCCATGAACGTGAGGGTCCAGAGCGGATGGCCGTCCCCGCCGGCGCAATGACAGGAAGGCTTTCCGCAGCGGCGGTGGGAAAGCGCCAGCGAACCCGGAAGAGCGTCGTCCGGGACCTGGAAGCGGGCCAGGAGTAGACGCGCGCGGCGGCGGAGCCGGGAGGCCTCCGAGCCGCGGGCAGAAGGAATGCCGGGGGCGTTATTCATCTGCCTGTAATAATGCCAGCAGAATGAAGCACACGCAAGACCTCCGGGAAATGGTTTTGATGCGATCGATTCAGCTTCGCTACGTCGAGTGACCCGAGAGCCGTCCAATCGGGACGCAGCCCCGAAGTGTCATCCGCTCCCCGAGAGCGAGTACAGTCCGCTTTTCCCCAAAACGGTTAAGCACCCCTTCCTATCCCGAACCGGCTGAACTCGCGCGCGCGACGCTCGACGCCGTAGGCGAGATGCTCGCGCGCGGCGGCGGAGTCTATGCCGAGTACATAACCAACTTCCCGGAAGCGCCGGCGGCCGATCGCATGGTGAAGACCGGCGTGGCGCGGCTGTTTCTCAAGTCGCCGCTCGAAGTTCCGGACGCCTTGGAAGCCGGCACGCTCTTCGACGAGCACGATTCTTATTCACTGCCATTCACACCGGGCGGCGCCTGGCGGGAGGCGCTCTCCTTCGGCCGCGTGGCCGGCGTGCGCGGGGTGCTTGCGGGATCGCGCCCCGGCGACACTTGGGCGGGGTTGGTGATGGGCGAGCGCGGCGCGGGACAATTCGCGGTGGCCGGCACCAGCCTCTCGGAATTTCGCCGCCGCCAATACGCCCCCGAAGCGCACTGGTCCCAATTACTGCGCGAACTGGTCCTGGCGCTGCTCCCCGCCGCGCGGCGCGCGCGCGTGTTGCAGGCGTA